>JAGVXR010000042.1 GCA_018303645.1 Candidatus Woesearchaeota archaeon | reverse complement strand
TCCGCCATAAAAACCTCTCTTTGTTTTTTCATATATTCTAATTAATTTCATAGCTTCTACTTTTGGAGCGCCTGTTAAAGTTCCCATGTTCATTGTTGCCACATACGCATGCAATGCATCTAAGCTACCTTTCAAAGTTCCTCTTACATTAGAGACAAGGTGCTGCACATGGGAATATTTCTCAACAACAAAAGGCTCGTCAACATATCTTGTCCCAGGCTCTGATATTTTTGCTACATCATTTCTTGCTAAATCGACAAGCATTATATGCTCAGAAATCTCCTTTGCATCTATTTTTAGTTCAGTTTCATACCTTGAGTCAAGGTCTATGTCAATTTTGTTTCCTACTAAACCTCTTGGCTTTGTACCTGCAATTGGCCTAATTTCAGCAATCTTCTTTTCATCACCTTGCACTCTTAGGCTCATCTCAGGTGATGAACCCAGTAAAACACCATCGTCATTTTTAATATAAAACATATAGGGGCTTGGATTTAGCTCTCTTAATTTCTTATAAATGTCAAGAGGCTCTTTATTGAAATCTAAACTTATTGTTCTTGAAAGAACAGCTTGGTATACATCGCCCGATATTATATGCTGTTTTATTTTCCTAACTAGCTCTATAAATTCTTCCCTGCTCATATCTGTTTCAATTTTGTATTTAGATTTTGAATAGCTCTTTGGTTTTTCAATATTTTTATTTATGGCTTTTTTATAATATTCAATTTTAGAAATACATTCTTCATAGGCATTGCTGATATCGTCTGTTATTAAAGCATTGGCAACAAAAAATGTCTTATTCTCTTTATGGTCTATTAAAAATAGATTATCAAGAAAATAGAAGATATAGTCTGGATCCTTTGTAATATATTTTTTATTTTTAGGCAAATCTTCAAATTGGTCAATGAAATCATACGATATGCATCCGAAAAGACCTGCATAAGGAACAAAAGCCTTTAAAGTTGGTTTAAATTTAAAAGCAATCTTGCGTATTATATCCATGTGATTTGGAAGTTTTAACCTTTCTTCTTCGCTAACGGTTTTTCTTTTTGGTTTGAATTTTCCACTTATTCTGTCTTTTTTATATTCAACCTCATCACAAAAGTTAAAATCATTTTTTAAGAATCTGATAAATCTAACTCCCAAATCATTTAATGCTATTATCTCAAAATTTTCATTTTGTCCTACAACCTTTAAGCACGGGTTAGCACTTCCTAAGCTTTTTTCGCCATACTTTGGAACAATATCGGCAGATTCAAAAAGAACAGAATGTTTTTTATTTCCATAATCTGATAATTTTGCAAAATACTCAACTGGCTGTAGAGCATATGGCAATACCTCTACAACTGGCACAATACTTCCAATCTTCGCGT
Source organism: Candidatus Woesearchaeota archaeon (assembly GCA_018303645.1). Lineage (GTDB taxonomy): Archaea > Nanobdellota > Nanobdellia > Woesearchaeales > GW2011-AR4. The sequence goes on along the minus strand of JAGVXR010000042.1, from coordinate 5,032 downwards.
TTTTTATTAGATTGTAGGCTGGATGCATATTACAAAGTCCTCCCGACTGCTTTAGATATACTTTTTAATTCTAGCATTAAATGTTGGAATTCTGCAATATTTAACGATTGATGACCATCAGATTTAGCTATTTCAGGTTCGTCATGGACTTCTATTAATAATCCATCAGCACCAGCAGCTATTGCTGCTTTGCTCATTGGTGTAATGAGATTTCTTAATCCGGTACCGTGACTTGGATCTACAATTATAGGTAGATGTGTGCGCTGTTTTATTAGAGGTACTATGCTGAGGTCTAGTGTATTACGTGTTGCTGTTTCAAATGTTCTTATGCCACGTTCACATAGAATAACATGTGGGTTGCCTTCTTTTAGAATATATTCTGCTGCTGACAAAAATTCTTCTAAAGTTTGTGACATACCCCGCTTAAGTAATACAGGTTTATTACATTTGCCTAATTTTTTTAATAAACTAAAATTTTGAGCATTTCTTGAGCCAACTTGTAAAATATCAGCATAGTTGCAAACTAGTTTTGTATTTTCAGTGTCCATTACCTCGGTCGCTATAGGCATTCTCGTTATCTCTCTTGCTTTTGCCAATATCTTTAAGCCTTGCTTGCCCAATCCTTGGAAACTATAGGGAGAAGTTCTAGGCTTGAACGCGCCACCACGCAAGATTTTAGCCCCTGATTTTTTTATATTTCTAGCTATGGAAATTATTTGATCTTCATCTTCAACAGCACAGGGTCCTGCAATTACTATAATCTCTTTTCCGCCTATCTTTACACCATTGACATTAACTATAGTGTTGTTAGGTTTAAATTCACGAGTTACTAGTTTGTATAGCTGACTTTTTATCATTTTAAAACCTCCGGATATATGGAATTGAGTTAACACCAGTTTACAGAATATAAACTAGCAGAATGAAGTTCAGATTTGTGATTATAAATAGCTAAGTTCATAGTGCTATTCTGCTGAATGAATCTTTATAAACCTTATGCCACAAATACACAAAATTTATAAATAAAAGCTTAATTGTGTCTTTTATGACACATATAGCAGAGAAAGTAAAGGTATTTCTGGACAATGACTTCATAATAAGGAAGTGCCTGTTCAGGAACATAATAAGCCTAAGGGCCCTGTCCAGATACATTATAAAAACTATGGATTTAGAAGAAAAAAATCTGGATGCAGTCATCAGTGCGATAAGGCGTTATAAAAAAGAGGAAAAGCATAAGTCAGAAGCAGAACTAAAAAAGCTATTTTCAAAAATAGGCGTAAAAACAAGAAGCAATATTATTGACATCTGCCTTAAAAAAAGCAGGAGAATTTTGGAGCAGTTAAATAAGATAAACTCAATTGTGGACGTTGAAAAGGGTGAGGTAATAAGGATAATCCAGGCAGAAGAGAGCATCAGGATAATAATAGATGAAAAGAATCTTGACAAGTTTTTCAATTATTTTTCAAAAACTGATTGCATTTCCATAGAAAGGAATTTGGTTGAAATAAACCTTCATTTCGCGCCAGAAGCTTCAAAAACTAAAGGCATACTGTCCCTGATATCTTCAAGCCTGAATGCCGAGGACATAAACATCGTTGAAATCATAAGCTGCGCGCCTGAACTGCTGGTATTTATAAAAAAAGATGACTTGCTCAGGGCCTTAAATGTAATAAACAGCTTAGAAAAGATTATGGCGGCTTAGTTTCCCAGAAACAATATTTATAAACTGCATAAAATTATTTTTCTGAATGAAAAATGTAATCTTCTTTGACATTGACACCCAATACGATTTCATGCGCATGGGTGGCAAGCTTTATGTGCCGGGCGCAGAGGAGATAATTCCTAATCTGAAGATGATTACGGAGTTTGCAGATAAGAATGGCATTTCCGTAATAGCCTCAATTGACAGCCATAAAATGCTGGTGCATAAAAAGATTCCAGAAACAGATATTGATAATGCAGTTTTCGTTCCAAATAAAAAATTAAGCAAATTGCAGTTAAAAAAAATTTTGAAACGCAACAACCTTTGCATTTTGAAGCAGGAGCATGATGTTTTCTCCAATCCAAACACAAAAAAAATCCTGAAAAATGTAAAAAAAGCGTATGTTTACGGAGTCGCAACCGACTATTGCGTCAAGGCGGCTGTTTTGGGGTTAATAAAAATGGGCGTTGAAACTTATGTCATAAAAGATGCTATAAAGCCCGTTTCCAAGAAGAATGAGAAAAAGGAATTGGAATTGCTCAGGAAAAAAGGTGTGAAGTTTTTGACTACAAGGCAATTATTGAAGAGAAAATAATTATAAATTTTATTTATTTTAGCTAAGTATACACATAGAAAACTTTTCCTTCTTTCACTTGTATGGGCAACTTGATTAATTTTGAATCCAGAGGAGCAGGCTCCCTCAAGCATTGCCCTGTTTTTGCATCAAAATGAGAGTCGTGCCATGTGCAGTCCAAGTAAGCAGTGTCTGGCTTTACCTTCAATTTCATTGGACCTCCAACATGTGTACAGCAATTGATATAAGCATGCACTTCTCCATTTAACCTAAACAAAATAGCTGGACGTCCTGCAAAATCAACTTCTTTTGTTTCGCCTTCTCTGATATCGCTGTCGTTTGCAAGATGTATTTCCATGTTAATTGTTATATCTTAATTTTATTTAAATGTTTTGTTTAAATATCCACAACAACAACTGCCTTCCACATATTTTTTTCCTTCTTAACCTCAAACATGTGCATTGTGACAGCTTTTATGTCATTTTCCAATTGCTGTCTTTTGGGATTTATTGTATCGCCCTCAAGAATCGCCTTAAGTTGATATTTTTTATTTTCCTTGATTAAGACTTTAACTTTTTTAAAAACCATGTATTTTGAATCTTTCAAGAACAAGATTTCTGACAGGAAATCGTACAATAAATTTTCAATTTTTTCATTTTCCAATTCAAACTCAGTTTTTTTCTTTGCCTCAACTGTCTTGAGATTGGCGCTCAGTTCAAAAATAGCCATTGCAGAATTCTCAAACATTTCATTCAAGTCCTTTCCATAAGCTTCGTAAGCGATGTCAGCGATTGCAATGTTTTCCAGAAACCTGTATTTCCTTTTGTCGTTGTTGATGTTCATTTCAATGCCTGAATAATTCTCCTACAAGCCATATAAAAAATATTCCAAGTGCAAGCAAAACTAGCTGGACAAGCGATTTTTTTAAGTCCTTTTCCTTGTGAATTTCCGGAATCAAGTCTGTGCTTGCTATGTAAACAAATCCGCCTACTGCAAAAGAGGTGAGAAAAATGGTTGAATTCTCTATTGCGCCTGAGTAAAAGTAAGCAGCCAAAGCTCCTATCACTGCAGTCAGGGCTGTCAGGAAATTGTAAACAAGTGCCTTTGCCTTTGAGAATCCGCCATAAATCAAAATTGAAAAATCTGCTATTTCCTGCGGTATTTCGTGCGCAATAATCGCTATTGTCGTTATGATTCCAAGCGCCGTATTGTTCATGAAGCTTATTGCAATCACAGCGCCGTCAAGAAAGTTGTGGATTGCGTCTCCAACGATATTTAGGTATGTAAATCCGTGCACTTCTTCATGCTCGTGCCCCGCATGATGGTGGTGCCAGTAAAGGAATTTCTCCAGAATGAAGAATGACAGCATGCCAAGCAAAATAAAAACAGGAACGCTTTCTTTGAAGCCGCCTTCAAGCGCCTCGGGAAGCAAGTCAAGAAAAGCTGCCCCAAGCAAAGTGCCTGCTGCAAAGCTCACAAGAAAAAACAAAATTCTGTTTAGTGTTTTTTTGCGGAAAAAAATCAGGATTCCAAGAATTGACACTAGGCTGACTATCAGGACTGCGATGAGGATTTGTAGCAAGGTTGATGGCATTTTATTAAACCTAACCTTTCACGTTGCCGCAAGGAATTAATTTTACCACCGGCTTTGAAATTCCCGCCTGCGAAACAGCGTCAATTACATCATTTATATTTTTGTATGCAAATCCTGCCTCTTCCGCCAGCCCGGACATTGAAGTTGCCTTTACATAAATGCCTCTTTTTTCCATGTCTTTCTGCAGCTGCTCGCCCCTTACCTGGTGCTTTGCAGCAGCCCTTGACATTGTCCTTCCTGAGCCGTGCGCAGTGCTTCCAAAGGTTTCGTCCATTGCTTTCTGAGTGCCGACAAGCAAAAAGCTTCCTGTTTCCATTGAGCCGCCTATGATTACAGGCTGCCCTGTCTTCTGGAAAATAGGCGCAAGTTCTGGATGCCCGGGAGGAAATGCCCTTGTTGAACCCTTTCTGTGCACAACCAGTTTTTTCCTGTGCCCGTCAATTGTATGCTCTTCAAGCTTTGCTATATTGTGGGCAACATCATAGACCATGTGCATCTCGAGTTTTTCAGCCTCTGTGTGGAAAACTTTTGAAAATCCTTCCCTTATCCTGTGCAAGATGACTTGGCGGTTTGAAAATGCCATGTTTGCAGCGCAAGCCATTGCCTTGTAATAATCCTGGCCTTCATTGCTTTGGAAAGGCGCGCATGCCAACTCCCTGTCATAAACCTCAATGTTATACTTTTTCATCACTCCTTCAAAAATTCTCAAGTAATCAGTTCCGATCTGATGCCCAAATCCCCTTGAGCCGCAGTGAACCATCACAACAACCTGCTCTGCTTCATTAATTCCAAATTTTTTTGCAAGCTCCTCGTCAAAAATGTTTTCAGCTTTTACGATTTGAATCTCCAGATAATGATTTCCAGAGCCTAATGTTCCAAGCTGTTTTATTCCCCTTTCAATCGCCTTTGAGCTTACTTTTTCAGGCTCTGCCCAGTCTATTTTTCCATAGCCTTCAGTCCTTTCCAAATCTTCTTTCCATCCATAGCCGTTTTCAACGCACCATTTTGAGCCATCGGACATTATTTCCTTGAACTGTGATTTGCTTGCATCAACAAATCCCCTTGAGCCGACTCCTGAAGGGACTGTTTTAAACATAGTGTCAACCAGCTCTTTCAGTTTTGGCTGTACTTCCTTGAATGTTAAATTAGTTGTAACAAGGCGCAT
>JAGVXR010000022.1 GCA_018303645.1 Candidatus Woesearchaeota archaeon | reverse complement strand
CAAGCCATCACGGGCCTGATGTCCAGACTGTGCTTCATGGAATAGAGATTTTCACGACTGCATTAAGCGTGCCTTCAACCTTGATGCATCTGCACACGCTAACAGTTGACTTGAAAAAAAAGGCGAGCGTGGAAGACATAATAGAATTGTTCAAAAACTCAACAAGGATTAGGGTTGTCAGGAATGCCGAGCATTTGCGCTCGACTGCTGAAATCATGGAGTTTGCAAGGGATTTGGGAAGATTAAGGGGCGACATGCCTGAAATCTGCGTGTGGCAGGAAGCCATTGGAGTGATTTCAAATGCGCACAACAAGCTGCTTTACATGCAGGCAGTCCACCAGGAATCCGATGTCATTCCTGAAAATATCGACTGCATAAGGGCCATGATGGGGTTTAAGGACGGAGAGAAATCAATCAGGATGACGAATGAGGGGTTTGGGATAAGATGAGTAATTTGGTATTTTTATTTGTTTATCTCTAATCTTTCTTTTTTGGACGGCAGGTATAAATTATGCCTTTTTATAAAGCTCCAATCACTATAAATAAAATCATGTATCTTCTCAACATCTTCTCTACCATATACTAATGGTGATTTATCTATCTTTTTAGAGTCGCTGACTCCGGCATCAGCCACAAGCTGATTATGTAGCCCTTGCAAAAATACGGGGTTAGAATAAATTTGTAATAGTGGATACTTTCCCATAACATAGCTACAAGTTACATGCGCATCAAAAAAACCCCGCATTAAATGATCTGAATACCACTTTTTAATACCCTCTGGAAATTTCCTTTCAGATTTGTCATAAACACATCCTCTTTCAATAAGTTTGTCGTGCAAGTACTGGTTCCTAAACTGAAGGTTTCTTGAATTCAATTCTGAAGGCCTTCCGATTTCCACGTTGCTTTTAAGATGATCTCGAACAATTGTTAATAAACCTTCATTTGAAGACGTCCAAGTATTTCTCGGGCCATTTCTTTCGGGACTGTAAATAGCAAGACTTATACCAAAAATGTACATCATTATTTTCGATTCTTTGTCGAAAAAATGTTCATTCACATGCTTATTCATTTTTAATTAAAAACCTCAAGAAATATTGAGGTAAATTTTTATATTATTCTACCTCTTTTTAATTATAAAAACATGCAATCACTTATAAATCTATTGGAATGAGAAAATAAAATATTATAATTTAAAATCTGATTCTCCCCTCAAATCAAAGCTAGTAAAATCAGCTATTTCAACATCAATTTCATCCCCTAATCTAAAATCTCCTTTCACAACAACCGGCTTGTAGCAGTAGTTCCTCCCAATCCACGAGTCATTTTTGCCTTTCTCATCAATCAAAATCTTTCCATGCCAGCCCATCCATTTCTTGTTGTTTTCATAGGCAATCTGCCTGTAAAGGCTTGTCATTATTCTTGAACGCTGTTTTAAAGTATTGGTGGAAATCTGTTTCATCTTTGCTGCAACTGTGCCTTCCCTTGCAGCATATCTGGAAATATTCAAAACATCCGGTTTTGCCTGTTTTAATATTTTAACTGAATCCTCAAATTGCTCCTCTGTTTCAGAAGGGAAGCCGACTATAATGTCAGTTGAGATTGTTATTTCGGGAATTTCGCTTCTGAAAGCCTCAACAACCTTGATAAAATCTTCAGCTGTGTACTTTCTGTTCATTGATTTCAGGATTTCATCGTTTCCCGACTGAATCGGGATATGGAGGAACTTGAACATTTTCGGATTTTTGTAAATCCTGATTAAATCGTCAAGAATTGTAAGTGTGTTGCCGGGGTTCATCATTCCCAGCCTTAGTTTGAAGTCTATTGGAACAGATAAAATTTGATTCAATAATTCCACTATCTTTTGCTTTCCAGCCTGCTCAACCATGTATGCTCCTGTGTCGTTGCTTGTAATCCATATTTCCTTGCAGCCTGATTTCAGATGCTCTTTCACGTCCTGCCTTATCGCGTCCATCGGGTAAGAAAACAATTTCCCCTTCACTAGTTTTGTCGAGCAGAAAGTGCAGAAATAATTGCAGCCGTTCAGGATTGGCACAATTCCCACAATGGGATTTTTTCTTACAGAAGGCAGATTGACTTTTTGCTCGTATTTCTTGTCTAGCAATTCCAGAACAGTGCCGTTCAATGAGTTTTCAACAACAGCCGAGATTCTGCCAAAATTATGGGTGTTGACAAAGCTTATGCTTTCATCAATCTGCTTTATTTTTGGCACAATGCTTTCAGTTATGCAGCCTGCAACAATCAGTTTTTTGTTTGGATTTAATTTTTTTAATCTCCTGACTTCCCTCAATGCAGTATGGTCTCCTTTGACTGTGCAGATATTCACAACATCAATATCTGATTGGTTCTCATCACTAACAACATCAAAACCGGAATTATCCAAAAGCCCCACCATCAGCTCTGATTCCCTCAGATTGCTGCTGCAGCCTTGCGTAATGACGTTTACTTTTGGCATAATTATTTAGAAATGGTCGGGGAATTTAAAGGTTTTGGGTAAATTATAATAAAAATATTATTTGCCAGATAATGCTCTTACTAATTCCTTTACAATTGCTTTTGCAATTCTTGGCTTTTCTTTGACGTCTATAGTGTCATTAATTAATAAAGAATTATGAAGTATTATATCTTTTTCATCTGGTGGCTTATCCCAAATAGGATTTAATGCTATCTTCTTTTCCTGCACAACTTTAACAAGTCCTCGTGCAAAACCCTCGGTTTTACGAGACATGCCATCAAAGCTCACTTTTTCACTACCAGATTTAAACGCATACCATTCACCATCCGCATTATAAACTCTGTAGAGATAAGTTGGAATTTCTTCCATATTTAAGGCAAAGAAACCCTTCTATTTAAATATTTTCATAATTTAAGTTCATTTACTTAACATATTTCCCCTTCACTTTCTCCATTATCCAGCTCGTCAAAACTCTTGTTTCATATTCGTCAGGGGTGTGGATGCTTTCGTGGATGTCAACCATTCTGGCTGTTTTGCCTGTCAAGTCCGCTCTTCTTGCCATGAAGTTTTCTCCCAAATAAGTAAATCCAAGCACGCCGCCCATCATGGTTTCCGGCAGGATATTAAGATGCTTGAGAGGCACTCTGTTGCTCATGTCTTCCTTGCTTTCAATGTGCTTTTGAAGGTAATTTTTTAATTGCTGCCTGTAAGTTATGGTCAATCTTTCTTCGCCGTATCTGTCTTCGTAATTTATTATAAAGCTGTAAGGCGTAACTTTGTCTTTTGCTTCTTTCTTGTCTGTAATTTCAGCGGAATAGAACTCTTTGCCGTCTTTTTTGGCTGTTATGCTTAATTTTTCATCTGCTTGATTCTCCTCGTATTTGATTGAGACAGAGTAATCTCTTTTTTCATTGCTTGCTTTGCGCCTTTTCAAATCCAATGAATAAAAAACATTATTCAATTTTATTCCGGCATTTTTATTGATTTTAACATTCTCACTCAAATTCTTTAGCATCAGCGATTCCAGTTCCTTTATGCCGTTAAAATCAATTTTAGGTTGGATATTGACGATGCTTTCAAGACTGCCTGTTTTTTGGTTTTGCTCTTTTTTCTGTTTTTTAAAATTGATTTTTCTGTTTAAAAATGGAACTGCATAGTCAAATAAAGCCAGTAGCAATTCTGATTCAATCTTCTCAATAAAACTTTTCTTATTCATTTGCCTTGTTGAAAACATCAATGGACTCTTCCATCAGCTTTTCAGCCTCCTTTTTCCCGTCTGACTCGCTCACAATCCTGAAAACATTTCCTTCTGTCCTTGAAGCCCTGAACCATACAAAGGAATTTTCGGCGGTAATGACTTTTAAGCCGCCTTTGATGCTGCCAGTCTCTCTTATCTCAAGCCCTTTTTTTGAATAATAGTCTTTTAGATATTTTTTAATTTTGTTGTGATTTGCAATGTCAAATTCAATTTTCCTTTTCAGGTTGTAATATTTTGGAAACTCGTCAACAACATCCTCCAGTTTTTTCTGTTTTTTTGCCACTATGGACAAGATCGTCAAAAGCGTTAAAATCCCGTCCCTGCATTTTGAAGGGGGCATTATCACTCCGCCGCTTGAGCCTTCCCCACCCACAATCGCCTTTAACTTGCTCATTTCCTGCACGACATTTGTCTCGCCGACCTCGACTTCCCTCAGCTTTGCGCCGTGCTTTTGCACAACATCCCTTACGGCATTTGATGTGACATCGTTCACTACAATAAACTGGCTTCTTGGATTTTTGGAACTTGACAAAATCTCGTCAACAACCAGCGCAAGTATGTAATTTCCCGACAAAAGTTGCCCGTTGCCCATCAAAATCTCAACCCTGTCTGCGTCGCAGTCAAAGCCTGCTGCAAAATCAGCCTTATTTTCGTCAATTACATTTTTCAGGTAAATCAGCGAGTCTTCAGTCGGCTCGACTATCCTGTTGAATTCGCCATAATTCATGCTTACTCCAAAAACTTCAACTCCGGCCTGCTCCAGTATTTTCTTTGCAATCACGGCTGTTCCGCCGTTCGGGTCAATGACAATTTTCTGTTTGGAGGTTTTTATCCTTTCAATGTTTTCCCTGCCCAAAATGCTAAAAATGAATTCAGTGTATTTTTTGACTGCCTCTGTGTTTTTCTCCAGAATTTTCCTTTCCTGTATCTTGTGAAATTCCTTGAGAGCCTTTGAATTGTTAATCACAATGTTCATGTCATTCTCGCCCAAAATAGAGCCGTCACTATTAAGGAATTTGAAGCCGTTCCAATACGGCTCGTTGTGGGATGCAGTTATTATAATGCCGCCGTCTGCATTAAAATGCCTCACTGCAAACTCAACTGCAGGAGTTGGGGCAATGCCAATGTCAATGAAATTGCAGTCCAGGATTCCCATTATGGAGTCTGCCAGCTTTATTCCGGAAGCCCTTGTGTCCATCCCAAGAACAATGGTTACGCTGTTTTTTTTGGTTTTGTTCTTTAAGAAAGAACAATAAGAATATGCGTACCTGACTGCAATTGCATCTGTCAAGTCCTTGTCATAAATTCCCCTTATGCCTGAAAATGACTCAACAAGCGCCATAAAAAGAAATAAGCAAGGGTATTATATAATATTAACTTATTTTCAATATAGAAAACAAAATATATCCCTTAAACCAATCAAAACCTTTTTATATCTTTAAATCTGAAAAACAAAGCATGGAGGAAGAAAGCCGTAAGCTTGGAGGCAATATTGAGTTGTCGGGATTCAGGGATATAGACAGCTCATCGATGATTGTGCTGAAGAAAATCATAGGCAACCACGCAAGAAGGATTTCCGAACTGGCTAAGAAAATGGAAAACCTGCACATCATCCTTAAGCCAATCCACCAAAGGGAGAAAAGCGAGAAGTACGAAGTCCATGCAAAGGTGCTGGATGGCGGAAAAGTTTACGCTTCTGAGGCTGTCGACAGGAACCTGTTTGTCGCAATAGACGATGTTCTTAAGAGGGTACAGAGGGAGATGGAATAAGAGGATTAATGAAATAACTCAAGCTTTTTTATTTTCTCCATTACCAAGCCATTTAGTTACATTTAATAATGCATTACTCTTTCCCGACAGAAATGAAAGATGGGATTTTTGTTAAAAAGCCCGAGGGGGAATATGGATTAAGTGAAGACCACTTTGTGATAGATTGTGTTTGCGGAGTCAAAAAAGGAAGCCGATTTAAAGATTCAGACTTAGAAGAAGTTATTCAGAATAGACCACGGAAAGTGTATAAACTCGAACAGCATACATTCTACTTAAGCACAGCTATTTTGGCAAATATGCTTGATATGGACCACCGGGAGGAAATTGGAGATAGTCCTTTAATAATAATCTGCAACAACTGCGAACAGGAGTTTCCTCTTACATGGGAAACTTATCATAAATTGCGACAAGAGATTTATAGTCAAAAACATATTGCTAAAAATTAGTTTCAAAATAAGTTTATTCTTTTCTGTTTGGGAACAATCAAGCCTGCTGCGTCTCTTCTGCCTTCTGGTTCATCTTCTGCTTTAAGCTTATGATTTGGATTAATTTCAAGGCGTTTATCTCCTGCTTCAGCTCCTCTACCTCGTCCTTTAACTCGTAGATAAGCTCATAGTTGTGCTGTATATTGTCCGCGTTTTCGCTTATGACTGAAGGCAAGTCAGAGAAGTCTGCAAACTCCCTTCTAATCTGCTTTATCCACGAATCCACATTGTCCCTGAACGTTTCAAGCTCTGGTTCCATTTTGTCGTGCCAATACTCAAAAAAGAGGCTGCTTCAAAGGTCAAGATTGTTTCTTTGCCTTCCAAGTACAGGAATGGATCCTGGTTTTGCCTCCTTTTTGATAAACTAGTATACCTTTTTTATCAATCGATATACTAGTATACCTTTTCCTATATTACTTATTTATATACCTTTCGGTTTT
>JAGVXR010000021.1 GCA_018303645.1 Candidatus Woesearchaeota archaeon | reverse complement strand
TCACTGTAGGGGAAGCTGCAACAGCCACAATTCTTTCACATTATCCAGGAAGTAAGTGGGAATTTAGTTTTTCTACTCGTTCCGATCTTGCAGATTTATGCACAATTCCACTTCCAGGCTATGAAAGCTATTGTGCCCTATCTGACAAAATTGGAAGAAATGGCCCATATCGCTTTACATCTTTTGGCAGAGAGATGTATGAATATGGCAAGCCAGAAGCAGTAAATGTTTTCAGAGAGCTAAGTAAAAAAGTACCTATCGAAGATATTAAAGCAATATTTCCACATACTTCATCAAAAAGAGATTGGGATACTGGTGCAAAAGAGGTTGGAGTAGAAAAATTGCTGTACAATATCTATCCAGAATATGGCAATGTGGTCTCAGCATCTGTACCAGCTGGGATGGCATTGGCTATCCAGGAAGGGCGCATTAAACGAGGAGATAGAATTGCAGGTTGGGTAGCTAGTGCTGGTATGTCATTTGCTGCATACTCCTTCATTTACTAAATTTAAATTCCGATACCTATAAATATTTGCAGAATTCTCACTTATTTATGCAAAAAGCACTTATCATTTTCGGCTCAAAAACTGACGAGAAAGTATACAATGAAATAGCCAAAGGGCTGAAAAAGGCAAAGGTTGATTTTGATTTGAGGGTAAGCTCTGCCCATAAAACTCCGGAAGATGTTGAAAAAACCCTGCAAAATGACTGTGCTGTTGTTATTGCAGGCGCTGGATTGGCAGCCCATTTGCCTGGCATTGTGGCAGCAAGAGTCTTACGCCCAGTAATTGGCGTTCCCTGCGAGGGCAACTACCAGGGATTGGATGCATTGCTTTCAATAGCCCAGATGCCTCCCGGGATTCCTGTTTTGGCAGTCGGCGTCAATAAAGGCAATGTTGCTGCTGAAAACTGCGCCAAGATGATGAAAAAATATGAAAGCGTAACTATTATTGGCGATAAAAATAACGAGGCTGTAAAAAAAGCGGTTGAGACATTGAAGAAATTTGACATAATTCCAATATTCAGCAATAAGCCAAATTCAAAATCCGTCAACATAGATTTTACATACTTCGACGAGCCTGTTGAAGAAAAGGATGAATTGGTGATTTACTGCCCGCTGCTTTTGGAGAAGGACGACAAGGCGGATGTTGCTCTCAACTTTCTGAAGCACACGAGCCACGGCTTGTGGGTTGGCATCAACAATGGCATCAATGCGGCAATCGCTGCCATAGAGATAATGAATATAGACAATGAATACGTTACCTGATGACAAAAACTTAAAACACAATCCAAAAGCTATTTATAGTTGATGCTAAACAAATTTTTTAGTTTATAAAGAGCAAGAGGTGGTTTGGTAATGGCAGAGGCTATAAGAGTTGCTATAAATGGTTTTGGTGTTATGGGCAGGCACTCAATAAGGGCACATCAAAAAGATATCAAAGAAGGGAGATTAAAAGAAGGTGAGATGGAGTTTGTGGCTGTTAATGACATAGCCCCTATATCTCAATTAGCCCCATTACTTGAGCATGATTCTGTTTATTTAGGCTTTGATGGAGAGGTTGTTGCAGAAGATGACGACATCATTATTAATGGCAAGAGGATACTTGGGTTTTCTGAAAAAGAACCTTCAAAATTGCCATGGGGCAAACTTGGCATTGATGTAGTTTACGAGTCAAGCGGAGTTTTTGCTGATAGTTCCAAGGTTAGAGACCATTTAAAGGCTGGAGCAAGGAAAGTATACATTTCTGCACCAAGCGAAGTTGCAGATGTAACAATAGTACCGGGTATTAATAATCACACATACGACCCAAATAGGCATAGTGTTGTATCAGGCGGCTCTTGTACAACAAATTGCTTAGCTCCAATGGCAAAAGCATTTTTGGATAGGTATGGTTTATATTATGGGTACATGATTACAACACATGCTTATACTAATGATCAAAGACTAGTTGATACTCCGCACAAAGACCCACCAAGGGCATATGCAGCTGCTTTAAACATAATACCAACTACAACTGGTGCAGCAAAAGCAATAGGAAAGGTAATACCAGAATTAGAAGGTAGATTGCATGGCACAGCTCGAAGAGTCGGTGTAGGCTCTGGATCATTAGTTGATTTAATAATTTTCTTAGATGACTCTGACCAGAAGTTATCAGAAGAAGAAGTGAACAAAACCATGAAAGATGCAGCAGATGGATATTTAAAAGGGATACTCGGGTATGCAAAAGGACCTCTTGTTTCGTCAATGATACTAGGAAAGAATGTACCTAGTACTTTTGATGCAAGTCAAACTCATACTAACAGCAAGGGAGAGGCAAAAGGCTCAGCATGGTACGATAACGTTACAGGCTTCTCTCACCAAGTTATAAAAGGAATCGGGCTAGTTGGGCGAAAATAGTTTTTAATTTATTTTCTAAAAAATAAGCTTAATATTAGGAAAATTTAATAATTAAGTAAGATAATCCAACAAAAATGCTCTCCGACACAATACTCAAAAACCAGCTAAAGAACACATTAGACAAGACTAATTTCAAGCTCGGCAAAAAGTATGAAGGCAAAGTCAGGGACAACTACATTTTAAATGGAAAAAGATTAATAATAACAACGGACAGGATTTCAGCTTTTGACAGGGTGCTGTGCACTTTGCCGTTCAAGGGGCAGGTTCTAAACCAGATTTCCGCTTTCTGGTTTGAAAAGACAAAAAAAATCATTAAAAACCATGTCATCAGCGTGCCTGACCCTAATGCAATGCTTGTGAAGGAATGCAGGATGCTGCCTGTTGAGATGGTCGTAAGGGGGTACATAACGGGTGTCACAACAACATCAGCATGGTACAATTATGAGAGGGGCGTAAGAAACTTTTGCGGCAACATGCTGCCAGAAGGCTTGAAAAAAAACCAGAAGCTTGAAAAGCCGATAATAACCCCAACAACAAAAGCGCATAAAGGGCACGATGAGTCAATCTCAGGGGAAGAAATCATAAAGAGGGGAATGGTTGATGAAAAAACATACAGGCAGATGGAAAAAGCAGCCCTTGCCCTGTTTGATTTCGGCACAAGGCTTGTTGCGAAAAACAATTTGATTCTTGTTGACACAAAATACGAGTTTGGCGAATTAAACGGTGAGCTAATTTTGATAGATGAAATTCATACCCCTGACTCTTCCAGATTCTGGATAAAAAATACGTATCAAGATTTATTCAACAGAGGGCAGGAGCCTCAAAAGCTTGACAAGGAATATGTAAGGCAGTGGCTTGCAGACAAAGGATTCATTGGAGATGGCCCAATTCCTAAAATTCCTGATGAAATAAAGATCGAAGCTGCAAAAAGGTACATCACAGCCTATGAAATGATAACTGGCAAGGAGTTTAAGGCAAAGAATGGGGATGTTGTGAGAAGAATAGAACTGAATTTAAAAAATGCCAAGCTATTATAAATACTAAAATTAAACCAAACATTTTAATATCACTTCTTTTATTATTTTGCTATGAACCTTCAAAAAGAAAAAAAAGTTGCTTTGCAGGCAGCCAAACAAGCTTCTAAGGTACTCATTAAATATTACGGCAAAAAAGAAGGCGTAAGACAAAAGCCAAATAAAAGCCTAGTAGCCAAAGCGGATATAGAAGCCAATAAGTCAATAATAAAAATAATAAAGAAAAATTTTCCAAGCCACAGCATTCTTTCAGAAGAAACTGGGGTTGAGGACAACAAGTCAGACTGGAAATGGGTTATTGACCCTTTGGACGGCACGCATAATTTTTTGCACAATATCCCTGTTTTCGGCACTTCAATTGCATTGGAGTACAAAAATCAGGTTATTTTGGGAGTGATGCATTTTCCTGTTTTGTGCATTACTGCAATCGCTGAAAAAGGCAAAGGCGCTTTCCTGAATGGAAAAAGGATTTTCGTGTCAGGCAGAAAAAATCTCGACTACTCATTTGTACTTGTTGATGTTTCCCGCTCAAATAGGATAACTGCTGCGAATTTTATCAAAAAATTGTCAAGCACTGCAGTTGATATAAGAAATTTTGGCAGTGCAATATACAATATTATGCTGGTGGCTTGCGGCAAAAGTGACGGCTATGTCATATTGTCTACAAACGAGTGGGATGTCGCTGCAGGCTTTCTTATCGTTGAGGAAGCTGGCGGAAAAATAACCAGCTTGCACGGGAAAAAATACGCCTTTAACCAAGGCAAATATGTAATTTCAAATGGAAAAATACACAATAAACTTTTGAAGTATTTGAAATGAGGCTGACAATTCTTGGCTCAGGAACAGCAGCGCCTTTGCTTAGCAGAAACTGCGCAGGTTACTTAGTTGAAAGTGGCAAGAAGAAATTATTATTTGACAGCGGCGCAGGCACGATAAGAAGGCTGCTGGAATTAAAAATTGATTTATTTGAAATTGACCATATTTTCTACACGCATTTGCATAACGACCACATAAATGACCTGGGCGCTGTAATCTGGAGCAATAATTACGGCGGAACAAGGAAAAAGGCATTGAATCTTTATGGGCCGCAGGGCTTTAGGAAACATTATAATGTCCTGCTCAATAAATTGCTTAAACCAGCTAAATTGAATTTTAAAATTAATATTAAAGAATTAAAAAACTCAATACTAAAAATAAAAAATATAACTATAAAGACACTCCAGGTAAAGCACAGCTCTACAACCAAAAGCACAGCTTACAGGATTGAGCATAAAAACAAAGTGCTGGTTTACACAGGGGATACTGATTATTGCGATGAAACGGTTGAAATAGCTAAAAATGCGGATGTCCTGCTGACAGAGTGCTCTCTTCCAAACAAGGTTGAGGGGCATTTAACGCCTTCTTTGGCAGGAAAAACAGCTGCAAAGGCAAATGTAAAGCAGCTTGTTTTGACGCATTTTTATCCCCAAGTGCTGAAAACTAACATTAAGAAATCATGCATGATGGAATTCAAAGGAAAGATTATTCTTGCAAGAGACAAAATGAGGATGAATATTTAAATAAAGAACGATTTTTTGATAAAAATAGAAAAGTTTATAAATAACGAACGTTTTTCTTTCATTTATAAAAATGGAAGGACTATCTGGCATATTCACAAAAATAAACCTGCAGATACTTGAGCTCCTGTCAAGGGAAAGGCTGCATATAAGGGAGATAGCTGAAAGGGCTAAATGCTCTCCTGCAAAGGCGCATGCCTGCATAAGCGTTTTTAAAAAAAGCGGCATTGTCAAGGAAGTCGGGGATAAAAACAGGAAGGTTATAGTATTGAATCTTGACAATGAATTGGCAAAACAAATCCTGCAATTGGTCAATTTTGACAAAGCTGTCGAGCTGCAGCCGATAACAGAAAGAATCAGTCTTTTTGACGCAATAGGCCCTCTTGACTTCAGGTATTACGGCAGAAACAAAAAGATATTTGAGAAATTGCAGCCTTATCTTTCAGAAGCTGCATTTATAAGGTGCGCTTTAAAGGTCGAATCCGCATTGGCAAGCGTGCTGGCAAAGCATAAAATATGCCATAAGAAAATTGCCGAGGAAATTGAGAATGCGTGCAAGCAGGTAACTCCTGAACAGGTTTATGCCGAAGAAGACAGGATAAAACACAATATAAGGGCGTTGGCAAACTGCATAAGAAACAGGGTAAGCGAGGAGGCAAAGCCATTTGTCCATTTTACAGCCACAAGCTACGACATTATTGCAACAGCAGACTCATTGAGGTACAGGGATTTCACCAATAATGCTTTAGTGCCTGAGCTGATTAGCCTGGAGTCTGTTTTAATCAGCCTTGCATTAAGGGAAAAGGATACTTTGCAGATTGGAAGGACCCACGGGCAGCACGCAGATCCAATTACATTCGGGTTTGCAATTGCGCAGTATGTTGACAGGATAGGGCATTCTATACTGAAGATAAAAAAATCCGCAAATAACCTGAGGGGAAAAATGTCAGGCGCTGTCGGCGCTTACAATGCATCGTCATTGTTTTTTGACAACCCAATCAAGTTTGAGGAAGAAGTGCTTGAGGAGCTTGGCTTAAAGCCGTCTCCAATCTCAACGCAGATTGTTGAGGCAGAATTCCTGGTTGATTATCTGAATAGCATAGTTTCCGCCTTTGGAATTATTGCCAACCTTGCAGATGATATGAGGCATTTGCAGAGAAGCGAAATTGCCGAAGTGGGCGAATTTTTCGAGGCAAAGCAAGTAGGCTCTTCCACAATGCCGCAGAAAAGAAACCCTATAAACTTTGAGAATATTAAAAGCATGTGGAAGGAGTTCATGCCCAGGATGATGACGATGTACATGGACCAGGTGTCAGAGCACCAAAGGGACTTGACAAACTCGGCATCAATGCGCTTTATTCCGGAAATTTTGGCTGGGTTCTATGTTTCTGCCTCAAGGCTGAACAAAGTAATGTCTGCCATGGTTGTTGACAACAAGAACATGAAAAAGAACTTTGACATGAATAAGCATACAATAATTGCAGAGCCATTATACATCCTGCTTGCCGCAAACGGGCATCCTGATGCGCATGAATATGTGAGGGAGATGACTATAAGGGCGCAACTGGAAAAAAAGCCATTGATTGCGCTGGTAAAAAAAGACAAGTCAATCCAGTCCTATTTCAAAAAATTCAGTAAAAAGCAGCTTGAAATCCTGGACAATCCCGAAAAATATAATGGAATTGCTGCAGAAAAAGCTGAGATGGTTTGTGAGTTCTGGAAAAGGGAATTTAAAATTTGAACTGGAATTAATATACTTTTCCATATACCAGTATACAAAAAAGAAACATTTAAATAGTAGTAATTTCATTATCCCCTTTATGTACTACTCAAAGCTCAAAACCATGCACCCTTTTAGGTACTTGGAAAAATATCCGAAGTTCCTGCTGCTATTCATAACATTCCTCATAGCTTATCTCATGTTTTACGGCAAGGATTATGCGCCGTTTCGCGATTTTATAGCTGGCTTGGGATATTCAGGCACATTTGTGGCAGGCATCATGTTTGCCTATGGATTTACAGCAGCTCCTGCAACAGCTGTTTTCTTAATCCTGGCGCAGCACCAGAATATCTACTTGGCGAGCCTTATTGGAGGCTTAGGGGCCTTAATAAGCGACTTGTTCATTTTCAGCTTTATAAGACTCTCATTTGTGAATGAAATCAGGAAATTGTCAAAGGAAAAGATAGTAAGGTATTTCAACGGCAGGCTGCCAGGGCGCCTTAAGGAATACCTGCTTCCAGTAGTTGCCGGCTTCATAATTGCATCGCCATTGCCTGACGAAATTGGAGTGGCAATGCTGGCTGCATCAAAGGTCATATCAACAAAAATATTTTCAGTGGTATCCTACGCGTTGAATACTATAGGGATATTTGCGGTGCTTTTTATCGGTAAGATTTTTGCCTGAGTTATTGCAATGTCACCCTTTTTCTTCGGAACAAGCCCGCGAAACTCTTCTTGTACAGCCAGTTTCTTAAAACTATGGGTGTTAATATCGTTGTCAACAAACTCATCAGAACCAATGAAACATAAATATCCTGCTTTATCAGCCCTGCATTCAAGCCAAGCAAGGCAACTATCATAGCCACTTCCCCTCTTGGCGACATTCCCCATCCTACTATTGATGAATCTTTGTGCGATAAACCCTGCAGCTTTGCCGGGATATAACAGCCTATAACTTTTGAAATTACTGCAATAACCGTCAGCGCCAAA
>JAGVXR010000044.1 GCA_018303645.1 Candidatus Woesearchaeota archaeon | reverse complement strand
GCCACCCTGCACTACAAAGCCCGGCTCAACCCTGTGAAATGCCAATCCGTTATAAAATCCAGAATTTGCCAAGTCAATGAAATTTTTTGTCGTTATGGGAGCCTGCTTTACATAAAGCTCTGCTTTAATTGTTCCTTTATCAGTCTCTATTGTTGCATATCTAACCATATGGATATTCCCGCTGTTTTGCTCCTTTTCTGTTTGTGAATTGTTGCACGCTGTTGCCAAAATAACTATAAAAAATAATAAAATCAGATATTTTTCCATCAAACAGCCCTCGGGCCCTTGAAGTAACCGTCTTTCTTGTGCTCTGTCAATGACAATGCATCATCCTGCGAAAGGCATTGCTTTTCCTTGTCTTCGCGCATTGCATTCTTCAGCTCAACAGGCTGGAAGCTTGGCTTAACTCCTTCTGTATCAATCTCCTTCAGTTTTGAAAAGAACTCCAATGACTCCTTAAGCTGCGGCAGGAATTTCTTTATTTCCTCTTCGTTAAGCTTGATTCTCGCAACCTCAGCAACGTGCTCCAGAAGCTTTTTGTCGACTTCCATAATAGAAGCTGATTTCTAAGTGTTTATATATATTTTTGTTTTAGGAATCAGGCAACTAATCTACAATCCAAATACCTTCTCAAATTCCCTCATCTGCTTCAATTTCTCCACAAATTTATAGCCTTCGTCGGTTATAATGATATAATCATAATTGCCGTCTTTTACCTTCCTCACAAGCTCTTTTTGCACCAAATCGTTCAGGTAGGATTTCATCTGGCTATGGGACATGTTGGACTTGTACATCATGTGAGTGGGCTTAATTCTGCCGCCTTTATTTATTATGGAAGAAAGCATGTCCTCAATGATGTCAATCCTTGTCCTTTTCCCTTCCATGCTTCAGCACCTTGATGAATGTGACTAACAATGCAATATACCCTATAAGCTGTATTATTTCCCCTACAACATAAAAATGTTTTGTGAAATTCACAAACATGAAGAATATCTGGCTTAAAGTTATGATTGAAAAGCTGGCTGCAAGCATCCCTGAAGCCTTCTCTTTATTTTTCTTATAGTTTTGGTAGTACCTGTTGGATATTATTCCTAAGAAAATAAAAGTTGTCAGGTAAAAAATATAGTATTCCTCTTTGCTGAAGAAAATAGATATCACAATAAAATACATCATCAGGATAATGTTGGCCTTTGACTGCTTTTCATATATCGAGTAAAGCATAAAAAGCCCAAGCAGCGTGAACAGCCTGTATAAGAACAGCCCGCTGACAGACAGTATCTCAGAAGATTTGAGCACGACTTGAGTGTACCCCATAGAGCCTATAACCTGAGTATGGAGCACCCGGTAGTATATTGTAAAATTAATAAGAATCTTTGAAAAGAATGATAACGCGATTAAATAGAACGAAAGCGCCAAATAAAGGCATTTCCTGCTTTTTTTTACTCTGTAGTACCTTGTGGCAAAAATTGCTATCAGCAGCAGCACCAGCAAAGCAATAGAGTCAATAAGAATATCCTTTCCCCAGAACCATTTTGGGCTGAAAACTACCTGAACCATTAGGGTAGCTTCTAAAATTCCCTTTATAAAGCTTATGAATGACAATTCCAGAAGTCAAGTTCATATGGTATTTAAAGGAGAGGGATATCCTTTATTTAGATAAACAAAACTGAGGTGATGCTTTGAAGGCTATTAAAATCCATCTTTGCCCCGGGTTTTGACTACCCTCTTGCCTGGGGCAAACACCTCCATTTATCTCACAAGTTCCCTTCTTCTTATCTTTGAAACCAATCTTTCAAGAGTGTCAATCTTCCTCATCAATTCGAGCTTTTCCCTGTCCATTTCCATAAGATGCATTGCGAACTTTGTCAATTCAAAATCCTCTTTTTTGATATTTTTGCCTATTTCAAGGAATTTATTTATTTCGCTGCTTGTCAGATTCAATCTTGACAGGATTTCAGCCACCTTTTTTCTTAATTCATTATAATCTTCCGTATCCTTTTTGAGAGCTTCCCTGTTTATTTCCAAATCCTTCTGCAGCTCTTCCTCGAATTTGTCCAGAATCTTCCTTTGCAATTGCGCTTTTAATAGCTTAAATTCGTATATTTCCTTGCCAAAATCCTCCCTTAGGTTTTTTATTACATGCAAGTTGTCCTTGAAGTTGTGCAGAAACTCATTCTGCTCTTTTTTTGCCTCTATTAATCCATCTTTTAATGACTCCAATTGCACTTTTAAATCAGAAATAAGCTTATTATTCTCTTCTATATTTTTGTTTATTACGTCAATATCCTCTTTTACTTTCATCAAGTCTTTTATTTTCTGGAGCATGTTAATAGTTGATTTAGTTTTATTTTTAAAGTTTGCGGAAAACAGGTTTTCCGAAAACCCCGAAAATCTGTGACATGCGAGTGAGCTCGTTCAAAGCGAATTCGCCCACATTCCACTGATTTTCGATGTTATTGATTTATTATGATTTTAATATGTCGGAAATATACCATCAGTCTTTGACTGATGGACGTAAGTCCAATGTGCATGTACAATATGGTATATTTCCGAGCATGCTCAAAAACCACCGTATATGTACGGGATGGCTTACTGCTTGTCACATCATGCCACCCGTCTCTGATGGGTGGTTTTTGACATAAAAATGAGAAAATTCAATCCGTCCTTCGGACATTATTTACAGCTCGGCGGCACAGGCTATTTATACCATTTCTTTATTTTTCTGTTGCCCAGCCTCTCCGCCTCGCCTATCTATTTAATAAATAACTTCTTAACTTCCCAACAGCCATTCTCCTGAATTTTTTAATTTCAATGCAGTTTTCCATCTCGCCATAGGTTTTGTTGCTGCCTTCCAGGATGAAAATTGGATCGTGCCCGAAGCCGAAACTGCCTTTGATTTTTTCCGATACTTTTCCTTTTTCCTCTCCAAGAAAGCTTACTGGCTTTTTATTCGGCCTGCAGTATGCAACAGCGCTTTTGTAAGTGCAATTCCTGTTTTTTACGCCTTTCATCAGCTTTAATATTCCATTCAATCCTATTTTTTTATGGATTGTCGCAGAATATGCTCCAGGAAAACCATTTAATGAATCAATAAACAATCCGGAATCTTCCACTACAACTGGCTTTTTCAATTTATCAGCCAATTCTTTTGCAGAATGCCTTGCAATCTCTTCTGAATCATCACTTCTCAATTCAGGATAAGACATCCCGATATGATTAACTTTTATTTCAGGCTCCAGAATCTGCCTGAATTCCTTGACTTTGTTTTTGTTGCTAGTTACAAAATTTATAATCATTTTGAAAACTCCCCAACCACTGGATTCACAACCTTTACCAAATCCTTTGCCTTCATCTTGATGCTTTTTGTGTGAGTGCCTGCGTTGAAAGCAACAACATCATTCTGCACAACGCTTTTGTCAAAATAAACCTTCAAGCCAAACAAATTGCCGAATGGAGGAACGCTTCCGATATTGCAGCCAGTAACCTGCCTCACTTCCTTTGCATTTGCCAGTTCTATTTTTTTAAACAATGTTAATTTTTGTAGTTTTTCAATATCCAATTCTTTTGCCCCTGAGACAACAGCCTGTATAAAGCCTTCCTCGGTTTTACAAATCAATGCCTTGTAGCCCTGCTCAGGCTTTGTTCCGCGAACTTCAGCAGCTTCCTTGCTTGTAAAAATAGGCTTATGCTCAAGAATTTCAAATTCAATCTTTTCTTTGTTCAGCGCATCAATTATCTTGTCCAAAACAGCATTTCTTGTGTCTTTCACAAAATCAAGCTTTATATGCAGTTCCTGCAATTGCTTTTCAGAAGCCTCGTTTGGAGAGCCGTCCATTGGGTTTTCTGCTGCCTTGTTTTTCGGGAAAGCAATCACTTCCCTTATGTCATGTATGCCCTGCATCAATGCAGCCAATCTGTCAAATCCAAGCCCAAACCCGGCGTGCCTTGGGGATCCATACTTGTAAGCCTCAAGCAAAAACCCGAACTTGTCCTTTGTTTCAGCCTCGGACATTCCTGTGACTTTGAAAGTCCTCATCTGAAGCTCAGGAATATTATTGCGGACAGAGCCTGAGAAAAGCTCAGAGCCGTTCATTACAAAGTCGTATTGGTAAGAAACAACCCTGCCGGGCTCTTTTTCAAGATACTCCCAGCATTCTTCTTTCGGCATGGTGAATGGATTATGTCCGAAGTCCCATTTCTGCTCGTCTTCATTCCATTCAAACATTGGGAAATCAGTTATAAAGCAGAAGCCAAAATCATCTTTTTTTATTAAATTCAACGAACTTGCCAGTTTCAGCCTGATTTTTGACAGCACATCATTCACCATCTTTTGGCTGTCAGCTGCAAAAAGGAGCAAATCCCCCATTTTTGCATTAGTTTTTTCAATCAAATTTTTTTGCGCATTTTCATTAAAAAACTTTGCAATGTTGCTTTCAAGCGCTTTGTTCTTCCCGACTTTCATCCACGCCAATCCTTGGGCGCCGTTCTGCTTTGCAAACTCTATCAGTTCATCAATCTGGTTCCTGCTCAGCTTTTCCCCGCAATTTTCCGCATTCAATACCTTTACAATGTTTCCTTTTTTAACAGCATCCAGAAAAACCTTGAATTCAGATTCTTTAACAATGTCAGTGACAGTGCAGCATTCCATACCAAACCTTATATCTGGCTTGTCTGTGCAGTATTTTTCCATTGCATCGTTATAAGCAATCCTCCTGAAGGGCGTTTTTATGTCTTTGTTAAGCAGCTTTCTAAACACATCTTTGATTAAGCCTTCTGTAAGATGGAATATGTCGTCAGCGTCAACAAAAGACATCTCCAAGTCAAGCTGTGTGTGCTCAGGCTGCCTGTCTGCCCTTAAGTCTTCATCTCGTAGGCATCTTGCTATTTGGTAGTACCTGTCAAATCCTGCAATCATCAGAATCTGCTTGTAAATTTGCGGGCTTTGAGGCAATGAATAAAACTTTCCGGGATGAAGCCTGCTCGGCACAAGGTAATCTCTAGCTCCTTCAGGAGTTGTCTTAATCAGCATTGGTGTCTCAATCTCAATAAAGCCATGCTGGTTCAGGTATTCCCTTATTGCAGTTGCAAGATTGTGCCTGAACATGAGCTGTTTTTGCATCTTTGGCTTTCTCAAGTCAAGGTATCTGTACTTCAAGCGCATTTCCTCGGAAGCCTCAATCCTATCATCAATCTCTATAGGCGGGGTTTCTGCCCTGTTTATGCCTAGAACTTTATCGACAAGAACCTCAACCTTTCCGGTTACAAGCATTTCATTTTCCATGCCTTTGGGCCTTTTCCTTACGTGCCCTTCAACTATAACCACATCTTCCCTTCTTAGCGTTTCAGCGGTTTTGTGGCTTTGAATGTCATGGCTTGGGTCAAAAACTATCTGGGTTATGCCATACCTGTCTCTTAAATCTATAAAAATCACCCCTCCATGATCCCTTCTTGCAGAGCACCATCCAGCCAGAGCTACCTTTTTGTTCACATCCCTGTCAGTCAATTCTCCGCAAGTATGGGTTCTTTTCATAGAAATTATGGATTTAAAGAAGGTATTTAAAATTATTGTCAATGCCTTCCCTTCATAGAAATATCATACATGACTTCTTCCAATTTCTTTAAGTTCCACTTTATTGAGTCTGATTTTTTTCTCAGTTCGCCATTCCTCAAATGAAGCTTTAAGAACTCGCCGTAAATGTCATGAACAAGCTCCTTGATTTTTTCCGCTTCGTCAAATTTCTTGTGGATTACATCATAGACTGCCTTTCTCACAAGCTCGCCTGTCAGGTCGCACAATCCTGACAAATAATCCTCTGCGGAAACTCCAAGGCTTGCTTTTGTGGGAATCTTCTTATTTTTTACAAATTCGTAGAAAGCAATGGCTTCAACATACTCCTGAAACGCAACGGAATTGATGCTTGTGTCAGCTGCAATATTGATTTTTTTTAATTTTCTAATCTTATTTTTAATGTCATTTATCGCGGAAGATGCTGTTTTCATGTCATTCCTCTGCGCAGCATAGATTATCTGCTTTGAGATGCTTATTATGTCCCTTGAAAGCTGGATTATTGACTCCCTTCTGCCGTCAATCCTGTGCATCTCCTGCCTTATTTTGCTGAATTCTTCTGCCGTCAATCCTGTGCATCTCCTGCCTTATTTTGCTGAATTCAGATTTGTTGAGCATACAATTCAAGGTTGTTATTGTGTTTATAAACATTTCCGTGAGCTGTTAAGTTAGAGGTGCATGGTTTCTATTATTTTCCATATCGTAAATAAGCACTGGACATCTGAATTTTAGCCCTTTACAGCGTCTATAAACCTTAAATTCTAACCTTTTAGAAGCTGATTTTACCGACGAGCCACTGGACATTCATAGAGTTGATGACTTTCGAGGGCTTAAAGCATTGTGGAGTGCACCGATATTACTTCAAGGTATAATTATACAACATAATTGGATTGAGGCACATACAACAACAGGAAAAATACCTTCTGAATTAGCTGGATTAAAGTTAGATGTTGGGGGTTAATAGATGGTTGGGGTTGATAAGATTAACTGCTACAAATATATGATATAAACTATATTTTCTATTACAATAAAATTTATATAGTTAAAGTTCCTTTTTGCGACAATGTCGCAAAAAGCGAATAGCTTATAAACAACTTGTTTTTTCCAATTAAAAGGTGTATAAAATGGCTAAAATAGAACAGATGAATGAACATGTGAAACCAGAAACAGTAGTTGAATTAATGAGAAAATCAAGATTTGATTCTATTAGAGATAAATTTGATTCTGTTGATGCCGAAGCTGATAAAAAAATAATAAATGCAACTCCATTGGATATATTAGCCGTAACTATAACTCTTGATAATCCAGTTAATGTTATAGATGCAGATATTATTACACCTGAAGAATTTTTAAAAGAAGCTTTTTCTAAAGAGTAATTGGTGCTAAATGTCTTCAAAAATACTGTTAATCCCAGTATTTGAAGTATTCGTACAGGTTGATAAATCTGTTGATAACAGAGGGATAAATCATAATAAACAACACCAATTATTTAAGGAATGCATGATTAGATATATTGATTATCATGAGAAATTAATATATATCAGCCCAGAGATGAAAAGGGAACTTATAGAAAGAAAACTTATACCAGAAATACCAAAAAGACTAAATTTATTTCAAATAATTGGTGTTCACCCGAAATCTGTTGTTGGAGATTATTTTACATCACTTATCAGATTGGCATCATTACAAGTGTTAGAAACTGACTATAAAGTTTATGTTATTTGTGATGACGACAAACTTAGAGAGAGCATAACATTTCCGAAAGATTTAAATACATAATTCAGAGTTAAAAACCTATGACTAGTCACACTACTGCAGTCACGCCATTCAGGCAGGTTTTAGTGTTCTTTGACAGCATCGGCTTGTTTGATGTTGTGCTGCCTTTCCTGCTTGTGTTCACAATTGTTTTTGCAATACTTGAAAAGACAAAGGTGCTGGGTACAGAGGATATTGAAGGCAAAAAGTACACAAAGAAGAACCTGAATGCGATATCCGCTTTTGTCATGGCGTTTCTGGTTGTTGCATCTTCAGAGCTTGTTGAAATCATAACAACTGTATCGTCGCAGGCAGTTGTTGTGCTGTTCCTTTCAGTCCTGTTTTTGCTTTTGGTTGGCTCTTTTTACAAGGAAGGCGAGCCTGTGTTCCTTGAAGGCGGCTGGAAGATTGTTTTTATGATAATAGTCTTTATAGCAATAATCGGCATTTTCCTTGGCGCCATTAAGACAAGCGACGGAAGGACGTGGCTTGAAAGGCTTGGCGACTTCACGGGCACAGGCGGAGACGAGCTTGCAGGCTCATTAATCCTGCTGGCTTTGATAGTGCTTTTCATAGTTTATGCCACAAAAGACACTGCAAAAGAGGCAAAGCATTCATAAAATTTATATACTACTATAAAAATAAGTAAAATTTGGTTAAAGAGGTTAAAAAATGGCAGGTTCACAGGCATTAAAGCTCGAAGGTTTTCTCAGGACTTTGCAGGATTGGGGATTGATAGATGTTTTGCTGCCTTTTCTTTTAATATTCACAATTGTTTTTGCCATACTCCAAAAAACCAAGATTCTCGGGGAAGACAAGAAAAACCTTAGTGTTATTGTGGCTATTGTTGTGGGCTTGCTTGTTGTGGTGCCCCATGTCACAGGAAGGTTTCCTGCAAACTCAGACCCGGTTCTCATTATCAATGACGCGCTGCCGCAAGTTTCAATAGTGCTTGTTGCTGTCATATTCCTGCTTATCCTTATAGGTGTGTTTGGGCAGGATTACGTGTTTTTGGGCGTTACAATGCCTGGATGGATCACCCTAGTGTCATTCGTCATAATAGTGCTGATTTTCGGAGGCTCGGCAGGATGGTGGAGGGGCGATTTTGGAAACACCATGGAGGACTTTTTCGGCACAGAAGGAGTGGCTGTATTCATCATGATAGTCACTTTTGGCATCATAATCGCATGGATTACAAGCGAATCAAAGGAAAGGGAAGAGCGCACAGTGCTTAACCGGCTGGGCATGGATTTCAGCAAGCTTTTTGGCAAGAAATAAATCATTAACAAGATGGCAACATTTCTTGATGTGACAGGATTGCAGTACTTCTCATCTATTTTTGTCTTTCTGTTTGCATGGCTTGTGGTATTTGCAACACTAACCTGGAGCAGGGTTTTGGGCGACAACAAATTCATTCAGGCTCTTGTCGGCCTGCTGATTGGCATATTCGTGCTGATATCGCCTGTGGCAACAAGCATTGTTGCTGATGTCGCGCCTTTCCTTGCAGTTATCTTCATACTTATTGTTCTTGTAAACATTGCAATGCAAATGCTCGGAGGCAGCGTAGAGGCTTTTCCGGCAATGAGGGGCGTTTTTTTGGTGTTTATCATCCTGATAATAGTGGTGACTGCAGGCGTGAAAATAAGGGAAAGCATTGATGTGCCGTCAGAAACCCAAAAAGACCTGTCAAGCACAATAAACCTTATTTTTCACCCGACATTTCTCGGCACAGTGCTTATATTTGCGATAGCTGTTTTTACCATTGCCTTGCTGGCAAGCAGAAGCGCTTAACTTTTCTTTGCAGTTTCTTTATACCCCTTAGTCATCCTGTCCAGCTTGTTGACGCTTTCTGTGAGGTTGGGCAATACTTTCTGGAACACCTTTTCCATTGCCTTTATCTCTGTGCCCACATCAACAATATTCTGATCATAACCGGAAATCTTGGCCATCATGCTTTTTGTCAGCAAGTCCATTCCCATGCGCAGGTCTATAATCTGCTGCTCAACCTTTGCAATCCTGTCCTCGGTTTTTTCTTTCCATTCAATGACTTTTCTTATGTCCTTCACAAGGTCGTTCCATTTTTCGTCAATAATTGCCTCTGCAACTTCCTGGATTCTTTCCTCATCTATGGAAGAGGGAGGCTGTATCTCCTTAGGCGCCTGAAAGCTTTGGAATGACGGCTGCTGCTGGTAACCCTGCTCATAGCCCTGCTGCCCATAGTCCTGCATTCCCATCTCGGGCTGCTCAACTGGCTCGGCTGCCTCAAAGCTTGTCAGTCCAGCCTGGTTTATTGCGTCGAAAATCTGGGAATTTGAATAGCCCTGGCTTTGCAAAGTCTGCACTATCTGGTTATTTGTATAGCCTTGCTGCTTCATCATCAGCACCTGCTCTATAGGAGATGACTGCTGAATAGGCTGCGCATCAGGAGAAGGCAGCGGAATATCCAAAGGCTCCCCTTTCCTTTTCTTTCCAAACTTTAAGAAAGCCATCTAAGCACCTCTTTTGCAGTTATAATTTTTATGAATATATTTAAAACTTTCTATTGCTGTTTTTTCCCGAGAACTTCGCTGATTATGGATTCAACCTCATTTTGCGTTACAAACTTGACAGGGTTCCAGAGGTTTATGTACTTTTCAAGCACCTTAACTTCTTCCTTTCTGGCAGTTGTCTGGAGCTCTTTTATGACAAGAAGCAGCTTTTCCCTTAACTCATGGATCTCCTTCCTTATCTCCATTATGTCAGAGGCAAGCGTCTTTATCTCCGCGGAGAAGTGCTTGTTCTTCGCTATCACGTTTTCTTCTGTAACCTGAAAAAACCTCCTTATATTCGTGAAGCCCTCCTCAAGCAGCCTCAGGCGCCTCCCCAAAGTGCTTATGTCGCTTGTCATGCCGCTGAAATCAGGCGCTTCTGGCTGCTGCCCATGCCCGAATTTCAGGATTCCTTCGCGCTTTTTAGGAGGCGGAGGCAAAGTTGGCTCTTGCATTGGCATTTTATTGAATTTCCGCATGCTAATTATTTAAACTTTGTTATTTGTAATAATCTTTCAAATCCTTTTCAATCTTGTAAACTTTCTTTGCATCATTGACAATGCCCAAATCAACCTCTTTGATTAAGATTCCCTCCCTATTGTGGTCCAGAATATCTGTTGAGCCGTAAAAAGGCAGAGCTATCTGGGTCCTTCCCAGCAAAATGTCATTTATCCCATTTGCATTGAATGCCTCGGCAGCATTTGCATAAACAAATACTGCATGGCTTTCAATTGCCCTTGCAGAAACAAGAGCATCGACTTCTTTTGGGGTTTTATATTTAAAATACTTGTTGCTGTAAATCCATTCATAAGATGATGATTTCGCGCTCCAGAAGCTCTGGCAGAATACAATTTCTGCACTTTTCAGCATAAGCTTTCTTGTTATTTCAGGGTATAATAAGTCTCGGCATATCTGGATTCCGATATTTCCTATTTTTGTTTTGAATACGGAAACATCATTTCCTGCTTTGAGGTATTTTGCCTCTGATTTCTGAACAAGATGGTTCTTTTTGTAATCTCCAACAATGCTGCCTTTGTTGTCGAATAAATAGCTGATATTGTAAAAATTATTGCTGATTTTTTCTATGATGCTGCCCATTATGGCGTACAATCCATACTTTTTGCATAATTCTGAAAACAATTTTTTTGATTGCACCGGGATTTTCGGATTATATCTTTCTTTATTCAAAGGACCTGTCAAAAATATCTCAGGAAAACAGATAATATCACAATTGCTTTTATTTGCTTTTTTGAAGAACTGCTCAACTCTGGAGATGTTTTTGCTGAAATCCGGAGATACTTCAAATTGCACTGCGCAGATTTTGGTGATGGGCATAAGGCATGAATATGCATTGTTGTATTTATTTTTAATGGATTTACGCAGACCAAACCATAACATTTAAATATCTATCATATTATAAACTAATATAAACTATACTTAATCATATAAAATATATATTATAACATAAAGGTTTTGTTGATGAAAAAGCCAATAAGCGCGACGATTGATGAGGAACTGATTAATTGGATTAAAAAAGAACTTCAGAATAGGGAAAGATACAGGAATAAGTCGCACCTCATAGAGATTGCGCTTGATACTTTAAGAAAAAAAGAGGCGAAAAAATAATGGCGCTTTTCGGGGAAATCAAAAAGCCATTCACCTATGACATTTTGAGGGAAGGCGAGGAAATAGTGCTTTTGATAGATTTGGAGCAATACCCCCATGCACCGTCTTTAGAGGACGATCCCGTGTGCATGTCAAGGACTGTAGACATCATTGCAGAGGCAGGGATAGTCACAAAAATTGTGTTCACGCAAAAAAGAAACTACGAGTACGACTACAGCCAAACCATTATGGTTCAGGAGATAGCAAAGCTTTATTCCCAGCTGACAAAAAGAAGGGATTTGGTCGGTTACGGCAATTTGCTGTCTGATCCCAACTGCATAAGATGGGCTGCCCAATGGTATGCAAGCATTCAAAACATAACAGCTGACTTGCTTAAAAGGGACCCGATAGGCGCTTATGTGGAGCTGAAAAGGACGGCAAGGGACGAGAGGATAAAAATCGACAAGTCAGTTGACCAGACATACATCAGCTCCGCTAAAAAATACATCTCAGTGCTGAATTACCTTATGTCCTTGATGGAAAAGACAAAGCTGATAGAGGCTGCAAAACAATATTTGTCAGGCTACAAGCTTGGCGAGCGTTCTGTTTACAGGCGCATATTCACTCCCGATATAAGGCCTGACTTCATGTTTACAAAGCTAATGTCCACTTACCCTGCTGACGGGGAAGAGATTGACAGCTATGAAATTGACAAAAATACAGAAGTGACAATCTTTAAATTGCCGGACAATGTGCAATACCTGTACCATTTAATGCCTCCTGAATTCAAGCTAAGCGAGGAGAAATACGAGATTTTAGACACGGCAAGAAAGATAATGTCGGAGCACAAGCCTACAAGGCAGGAGTTCATAGAGCCTGACAGGATGAGGCAGGTTTTCTACAACATAGGCAGTGATTTAATTGACGAGCTTGTAAACTACCGCAATTTAAAGATTACGTCAGCTGAAATAGACGAGATGACGAAAATACTCGTGAGGTACACAGTCGGCTTTGGGCTGATAGAGGTGCTTTTGCAGGACGAGAGAGTGCAGGACATTACGATAAACTCCCCCCTTGGCGAGACTCCAATGTTCATAGTACACCAAGACTATGCCGATTGCAGGACAAATATTGTGCCTACAACTCCGGAAGCAGACTCGTGGGCATCAAAGCTCAGGCTTATCTCAGGCAGGCCGCTGGATGAGGCTAACCCAATCCTGGACACGGAGCTGAGCATTCCAGGGGCTAATTCAAGGATAGCTGTTGTTGCCCCTCCTTTGAATCCAAGCGGCTTGGCTTTTGCTTTCAGAAGGCACAGAGACAAGCCATGGACTTTGCCCTTGTTCATGCAAAACAAGATGCTCAATCCGCTAGCAGCAGGCATCCTGAGCTTTTTGATTGACGGCTCAAGGTCTTTGCTTATCGCAGGTACAAGGAGTGCTGGAAAAACCAGCCTGCTCGGCGCGGTCTTGGTAGAGTTAATGAGAAAATACAGGGTAATAACAATAGAGGACACTTTGGAGCTGCCTACAAACTCCCTGAGAAAGCTTGGTTATAATATACAATCACTGAAAGTTGCTGCTGCGCTGTCAAAAGGAACAAGCGAAGTGCCTGCTGACGAGGGTATAAGAACAACTTTGCGTATGGGCGATTCTGCCTTGATTATCGGGGAAATAAGAAGCAAGGAAGCGCTTGCGTTGTACGAGGCAATGAGGGTTGGAGCATTGGCAAATGTGGTTGCAGGCACTATACATGGAGACTCCCCATACGGAGTTTTTGACAGGGTTGTCAATGACTTGCAGGTGCCAAGGACAAGCTTCAAGGCAACCGATGTCATAGTTGTTGTAAATCCCATAAGAAGCGCAGACGGCCTGCATCGCTGGAGAAGGGTAACTCAGATTACAGAAGTCAGAAAACACTGGGAGCAGGACCCATTGGTTGAGAAAGGCTTTGTTGATTTAATGAAGTACGACTCAAAAAAGGACGAACTAGAGCCTAGTGAAGAGCTGATTGACGGCGACTCTGAAATCCTGAAGGCAATAGCAGGCAATGTCAAGGAATGGGCTGGCAATTGGGATGCCGTATGGGATAACATCATGCTAAGGGCCAATACAAAGAAAACTTTGCTTGACTATGCAAACAAAACAAACAACTTGGCTTTGCTTGAAGCTGACTTTGTGATACAGTGCAACGACCAGTTCCACAAGATATCGGAGCAAATAAGAGAGGAGATTGGCACGCTCGATTCAAAAAGAATATTTTTTGAATGGAATGAATGGCTGAAGAGGCACGTCAAGAAGATGGATTTTCACAGCAAGATGTGAAATTAAAATGCGTAATAAAGCCCAAATCACAATTTTTATTTTGTTTGGCTTTATCCTATTGATTGGTTTTAGTTTTATAGTAAAGAAACAGAAATTGAGAAAGTTAGTGTGGCACCATTTGATATTACTCAGATTAAACTATATGTAGAAAATTGTTTAGACAGAACAGCAAAAAATGCTTTAATCCATATTGGAAAACATGGCGGTTATTATGAATTAAAGAAGCCTTACCTAAATGATGAAAACTTCAACTTACCATACTATGTTTATGAAAATCTAGATTTTTCACCCTCTATAAGCGATATAGAAAAAGAAATTTCCAAATATGTCGACAATAATCTAAAATCATGTCTAAAAGATTTTGAAGAATTTAAAAAACAAGGTTTTGAAATAAAACAAGGTGAAATAAAATATGATACTGCAATAGAAAGAAGTTCAGTTTTAATTAAGGTAGATTTTCCAATTGCAATCAAAAAAGAAGATAAGACTATTAAATTAAACGAGTTTAAAATAAAAATTGATTCACCTTTATCAAAAATATTTAATCTAACTAAGGAAATGGTGGTTATACAGCTTGAAGATATTGATTCTGTATGTTTAAGTTGCTTATACCAATTAACTAATAGAAATAATTTATATTTAGATATATTTGATTATGACGATAGTTCTTTAATTTTTAGTATAAAAGACTACAATATAAAAGAAGATAATTTAATCAAATCCCCATATACTTATAATTTTGCTATAAAAGCACTTAATATTTCTTGCGATAATTTTGTGGGAACCGATGACATGTTCTTCATTGAAATGTGTGCCGACAATCTAATAAAAAATTTGTCAAAAGAAATTCAAATCGAAGATATACCAAACTTTCAAGTAAAATTTTCTGAACAATTCTATTATAAAGTCCATGCACTTGGCACCAATTTATCATTTGATGATTACTCTGAACTTTTTGATATAACTAATAATGGAATTATAAACTTCACTCCAAACTTTGAGCAAATTGGCAATCATAGCCTATGGATTGGGGTTAAAGATATTTTAGGAAATCAGAAATTTACAAATTTCAATATAGAGGTTATAGAATGAGATTAAAAATTTTAATTACTTTAATGATGTTTTTTGTATTGAATATACTACTAGTTAATTCCCAAGAAGGGTGCCCGCCAGATTGCTCAAGCTCAAGCAAAATAACTGACAAATCTTACCTTAATCCTGAAGCTTATAAAGATAAAGATTTTTATAAGTATTCTGACCCCCAAAGGTGGGATTTTAGCAATCCCAATTTTGATTATAACCAAATACCTTTAGAGAAATATAAGGAATTGCCATATGACAATCCGAGCATTGACCACTCAAGATTAGATTCAAATAAGTATATATGTGCTATGGGATGTTGTACCTGTACCTTTTTATTAAGAACTACACAAGTAAAATATGCAGTAGATGGTGTAAAACATCCTAAAACAGGTCTAGCAAAGATACCAAGTGATTATCCGCCACTTACATTATTTATTGCAGACAGAGATCGCATTATCATTGTGTTGCCTTCTATAGGCCAACATAAATTAGATATAAGCAATGTAGGAAGTGCGACCATATTTACAAATAACAAAGAGGTTATTCTTTCTGATGAAGTCGCAGTAAATGGAAAATTAAGTTTTATTGATAATCAACCTTATGTAAGGAAAAATGACGAGATAACAATAGACGGAATAAAAATAAACCCAAAAGGTAATGATGTATATGTCTATTTTGATGGTTTGCAACACAAAGGAAATTATGTTTCTTACGGACAAAAGAATCTATTTGCAGAAGGAAATAATTTTGATTTGGAATTTTTGCCAGAGAACAAGCTAGTCAAAGTACCAAAATCTCTATTTCGCTTGGCATATCAAAGCCAATAAATCCTGAAATTCTTCAAAACGATTATTTATACGTCTCTTTTGGAGGTAATGGCAAATCTGGTGTATTGAAGTTGAATAACAGAGAAAATGCGAATCTTATGCCTATGTTGGAGACTAAAGGCTATTTAAGAGTGTTAAATGGACAACAGGATATTATTATAGATGATAATATGGTGAGAAGAATTGCTGTGCCTTTTTCTAAATTTAAGGTATATCGAGATTCAGCCTCAATGCAATTGTCTACCCCACAATCGCCTAATTCAGATATTAGCCAAGTTGATGAAATATTCGGATCCCTTCCTAAACCTATATACACTTTTAATGAAAATAATGGCATGGAAATAATTCCTGAAGAAAACGCGAAAAAATTAGATGAATTGCGAACTACGATTTTAGAAAAGTATCAAGTTGTTTTAAACGGATACTTTGATAAGCCTGTTCTAGAAGATATTACAACCGGTTTTAAGAATATTGAAGCACTTGGCATAGATTTTTCAAAATATGAGCAAGCAAATGGTAAAAAAATTGAAATGCTGGAACAGACTATAAAAATTACAAATTTAAAAGACGTGTTATCTGCTTTTAAGACTGTCGCAACAGCAAATGAACCTACTTCAATAATATCATGGAATCCAATTATTTTTAGAGGCCCTCGTACTTCCCCATATACTCAAGAGGAGGAAAGCAATATAAGAATAGAGTCTACAGTACATGAAGTTGGACATATTTTACTAGAACAATCTTATCAAAAATTAATAGATGCTGGTAATAAATTTGGCATGCACCTTGACACAAAAAAAGGTAATTTTGAACCACTCAATAAAGGACCAGAATATCTATTTCCGTCTTATTATTCAAAATTCAATGCTGGTGAATTTAACACGGAACTTTTTACTACCATGGTTCGCAATTCTAAATGGTTCACAGACCCTTATAATGGTGGTTCAGATAAATATGGTCTAAACATAATATTAGCCAACCCCGTCAGCCCTGAAATAATGAAACAAAGACAAGCTCTTGGAAACATAGTGCTTGAAGGACTCGAAAAATACAAAAAATCATAAAATAAGCACTAAATAAACAATGAAAATTTATCAATAAAAATTAAATAGAAATTATTGAAAGTTTCTTATTAACAAATAAGTCTAAATAATCCTTTTTTGTTTATTAAAAACAATTACTGATTTATTGTTTCTTATTAACAAATAGGTCAATTTAATCCCTCAATTTTAACAAAAAACAAAACCTTTATAAACGATAACCTATTTTAGCTTATCCATGGTAGATGATTTAACACAGACCTTTTTGGAAGAATATGGGGGCGCCAAAGATGAATTAAATAAAGGAAGATATAAGAATTCCGCTATCCTATTTTCAAAGGCTTTGTTTGCAATATGCGATATATTAATCCAGGATAAGCTAAACACTCTGCCTAAAAACCATTCTGAAAGGTTTAGGATTTTAGAGCAATACTTTAAAGAGATTTATGAAATAGTTGATGATATTTTTGACAAATACACAGATTCTTATTCAAAGCCGATTTTAAAAGAAACTTGCGAAGCTGTTAAAAATGGAATTAAAAAAATCAATGAAATTACAGAATTACCTGCCGAAATTAAGAAAGTTATTAAGTAAATACAAAACAATAGATGACATCATTATATTCGGCTCTATTGTCAAAGGTAGTTCAGATCCTAAAGACTTGGATTTAGCTTTGCTGCTTAAGAATGAAAGTGATTTGAGAAAAATAAAAGACGATATCAGGTTAATTTCAAAAAACACCGATATTGAAATAATCAGTTCCATTTACAATTCTCTTTGGATTGTTTTAATAAGGGAAGGATTCAGCGTAAGAAAAAACGAGTTTTTACATGAAATTTATAAACTAGAACCAGTAGTTTTATATAAATATTCACTAAAAAAACTCAACCCAGTACAAAAAGTTCAATTTACGAGAGGACTTAAAGAAATTTTGAAAGACACCAAATCAAGAATTTTGTCAAGATGCATTGTTTTAGTGCCTACAATCAAAAAAATTGGATTTGATGATTTTTTGTCAACTTGGAATTTAACTTATGAGACTCAAAGCTATGAGTTATTCCCGATTATGAGAAAAGGCGAATTAATTTAAAACTCATCAATAATAATAATAATCAAAAAAAAAGAGGTGAAAGTAATTTCTGTGAAATATGCCTAAGGAAATAGACAAGCAGAAATTATTGGATTTGATGCAGATTTATAAGGCTCACATTGAGAAAGAGCTGGGCGCCAAGCTTGAAGAGCAGCCTTCACAGCCTGTT
>JAGVXR010000055.1 GCA_018303645.1 Candidatus Woesearchaeota archaeon | reverse complement strand
GGTATGCCTGCATTTGACAGGGAAGCTCTAAAGAACCCCGGACAAATGATTTATTGGGGCAGAAAAAGTTATAAGGATGCTCACTCACAAATTAAAAAAACTGATCCTGCAAACCCTTATCCAAC
Source organism: Candidatus Woesearchaeota archaeon (assembly GCA_018303645.1). Taxonomy (GTDB): domain Archaea; phylum Nanobdellota; class Nanobdellia; order Woesearchaeales; family GW2011-AR4. The sequence continues at coordinate 8,542 of JAGVXR010000055.1, read as the reverse complement.
CCTATCAAGTGTTGGTATGAGTAGGTATTTGAATGAATTAGTAATAAAAGATATGGCTGATAAACAAGAAGCCCTCAAATCTTTGAATTTATTTTTGGGGGATACGGGTGAATGGTCAACTAGCACAAAGGAGGCATATAAAGCAATTGGATTATTAGGAGAAATAAAAGGTGAGACTAAATAAAATGCCAGACAAAAAATTCAAAATAACAGAAGTTGAATACATTGCAAAAGAATTTGTAGCAGTATTAGATGAAATATTTAAAAGAGAGAATATAAGATTCAACTGGAGAGACATAATTTGCAATAGAACTTCTTTAGGCTCTAATGAAAAAGGGCAATTAAATGACCGGAGGGGACTGTTGTATAGGCATCATAAAAAAGGCATGGCTTTTGACTCTGTTGCCAGATTACACCCATTGATAGAGAAAAGTTTAGAAATATTTAGAATTGAAAAAGAGAAAACATGCGAAAGGATTAAGCCTTTTGATGAAGAGTTATCAAAAAGATTGAAGTACTTTAATATTCCTAAAAGATCGGAGTTTTTGTGGTTATTGCCAATTGCAACAATGCTAAACAAAAATCGTGATGAAGGAATCAGTTATATAAAAAACAATTACGAATTAATACTAAAAAAATTTGAGACAATTAGTAACAAAAAGATAGCATTTGAGCTAAGAAGATTAGTAATGTTGATGAAAGGTGATGAGGTATCCTCATTAAATCAGTGCATTAGCGACATGGAAAGATGGCATGAATATACATTAAAAAGAGGAATTGGCATTGCACCACAACGACTAGCACTTTACTTAAAAGGCGGAAAGGATGAAATTACTGGTGAAACTTACTTTGGTATTGCCTCCTATTTTAAGGATGCAAATTTGGTTAAGGCAGTTTTAGAAAAGCCATCTGTTAAAAATTTATTAACCTATAGGCAACAAATGAAATTCTTTGATGACGTTGATTATTTTGTAGCAGAGGCTCTTACAAGAGCAAAAGGGTTTTATCAGAAAGGTGATAGGGAGTTTAGGGTGAATGATGATAATAATGTAGATTCTAGAAAAGCAGGCTCTCGTGACAGATGGCAGGCTGCAGAATTCAACGCTAGTTATGTTTCGACTGCAAATGGCTTTAAAAATATTAAAGAGACTGATGATTCACAAGGCTGGAGTTTGTTTATAGGAACGGAAAATAAAAATAATAAGGATGGATTTATCTATAACCTAAGAAAAGGACAAAAGTATATTGATATGATACTTAATAAATTTGGAAACCATGAATTTGCTAGTTTCTTAGATGCAACAGAACAAAAATTCCATGAAAGCCCTAAAGATTGGTATAGGGAGCTTATGCAATTTAAGCCAAAGTTAAGGTATTACATCTCTTATAATGTAGAAATAGCAAAACAGGAATTGACTGCATTGTTCAACGCTAAAAAATCACAATTGTTTGACAATCAAAATGAGAATGCAAATCAGCTACAAAATTTATTGAATAAGCTGATTGGAGAATCTGCTAAATTAAAACAATCTACCAAAAGAGATTTTCGAATAATGTTGACTAAATATAGAAAGAAAATGTTGAAGCTGTGGGAAAACGAAAAAACAGAATATGAAAGAAAAGAAGATTCCACTCTACTGCATTTATCAATTTTTAAAGATAGAAGTGAAAAAGTTTTGGATAAAATAGACAGAAGGAAAAAATATAGAAAGTATATACAAGTATTGAACTATAGCCTAAACGGTGACAAATACTTATCACAGGCATTTAAAAAAATCACAGCAAATGAAAATAAAGATTACACTTTATATAAAAGGGCGCAATTGGCAAAATCGGAAGATGATTTGTATGATGAGATTGAAACAATCGACGAAAAAGATGTGGAAGAACTAAAAAATTTGATTACAATTGGAAATAAGATTATATTACCCAATCTCAATAAACTATTAAGATATATCAATGATAAAATTAACGAACAATTTTTAGCTGAAGCAACAAAAAGGACGCTTCAGCAATATGCAACTGAAGCTGAACAAAAACAAGCTGCTTAAGAGGTGAAAAAATGCCTGATGAAGAAAAGCGACCACTGCAACCGGGGGAGAGAAAACCATTAGTTCAAATTTTACTCAAAAATGCACTAATAGGAACCCTAAACCTTTTGAGTAAACTACCTGGAATAACAAGTTTACAAGGTATGGGGAAAAGAACTTATGAAACTAGAACTGTTGGGGGCTATCAAGAAGAGGAGATGAGAAAAGAACTAAAATCTCTTTTCGAACTAAATTTTACAAAGATATCAAATTTAAAGAATATCGAGGCAGAGTGGGATCCTCTGTTAGAAAACATTATTTTCAAAGGAACGAAAGAAAACCCTGATTTAGTAGAAGTTTACAAGGAGATTGGTATATACACGGATATTAAGATAGCGCAGACCGAAGCAGAGTGTTTTGAACATGGAACATGGGAAGTAGAAAAATATACATTAGAAAAATCTGATGAAAAACCTAAACTAATCAGAGTTCAGATAAAACCCGTAACTTTGGGATGGGATAAATTTGGTAGCAGTTTTTCCTATAATGAAAATTTAATTGCATTTGGCCATGTTGGAATTAATAAGTTAAAAGCCCCATTATCAACTTTAAGGCCAAAAATTCAAAAAATAGGAACTTCAAATCAACCTCATGTAGATACTAGAACCTTTTCACTCAATCTAATAGACGAACTTGTCAAGACTTTGGAAAACGTAAGGCAAATCGAAGAAAAGCATTATAATTACCTTAACGATATTATTATACCAAAAACTAGATTACTTAAAGGAATAAGAGTAAATGTGGGAATACACAAACCTCCGCTAAACATTAGGTTTAGCCACACTTATTATATAATAAAATCAGTTGTATTAGTAAAAGTAGGTTCAAAAATAGATCCAGAAACAGGAAAGGTATTAAAAGTTAAAAGAATCGAGAAGGTAAGGGAATTGGTAGATGGAAAAGAAGTAGACGTAGACAAACAAGTTGAGGAAGAAATGCCAATTACAACACCCATATATTTTAATCCACATAAAAACCCACGCACTGACGAACTAGAAGAGGTAATCACGAAAATAAATAGTATAAATGAAGCAGAAGTTAATAAGAGGATAGGGCAATTAGAAAGATTTTTAGACATTATGGGTAAAAAATTAAATGAATTCTTAAAAAATACAAATGGGAAGTTAGAGGAACTTATAAAATACTTAAACATAAAGATATTAGGAAGTTCTGATGGATACAAAAAAGTGATGTCTAAGCTTACATCAGAGCAACAAAACAATTTCTTTGCAGAGATTAATAAATTTGTTACAAATAATATACTCATTCTTTCTGATATGGGAGATAGTAATATTAAACAGCTAAAAGACGCAAGTATAAATCAAATTAAGCACTTATTTGAACTCCTTAAACCTACATTCGAATTGTATGAGATTAAAGAAGAAAAAATAAAAAATTTCTTTGATATATTGCAAAGTGAAAGCTCAAGACTCGAAAATCTGAAAAGAAATGATTTTATAAAACAAAAGCGACAAACGAGCGAACATTTATTGAATCTTCTGAAAGATATTAAAGTGAACATTGACATATATCCAGAATTTGTGGATTTAATTAACAAGTTACTAGTTTATTCAACAAAAGATATAGGGATTAGTATAGACAGATTAATTAGTGAATTTATAGATAAGATAATAGAAATACTAAAAACTTTACAAAAAACTGAGCAGTTACCTAAAAATAAAGAAGATGGGATTCTTGAGTTAGCTGGGCTTTTGCAGAAGAATATAAAAAATTATATTAAATTAGTTCGCAATGAGACAAACAGAATAGAGAAAATGCGAAGAGAATTAGAGATTGATGAACTACGTGAAGATATAGTCAAATTAGAACAACAAATAACAAATCTTAAAAATCAAATAGAGCTTTTAAAAGAACTGAAAAAAGGAAAAGTGGTGTTAGAAAAAGAAATAAAAGACTTTGTGCCAAACCATCCTAATTTTGAAAAATTAGACGACGAAGTTGATTGGGGTTTAGATGAAAATGGCTATGCATTAGAAGTTGACCCTAAAACAGGCGAAGTATTATTGGATAGATGGTGGAAAGAATTGAGTGAACATCCAACTAGATGGCATGAAAAAATAATCAAAAACAAACAAGGAGGTGAAAAAGTATGGAAAGCTAAAGTAGAAAATGGTGTGAAAAAGTATGGAATCAGAAGAATAAACAAGGACTTCATTGAAGAGCTTGATACGCTTGATATGGGAATGTTTGCTTATAATGAATGGGATGCCTATAGAGACGATTTTAGAGATGGAAGATATCATCCGCACAGCAAAACCTTAATGGATTACTTAATTGCAGCTAATAATGGTGTTATACCTAAAAAACTGATAAAGATACATTTTGATCCTATTAAGGATTACAAAACTTTTGAACCTATCAAAAAAGATGTTCTGCCTGCGGATGAGCAGCAGATTACACAAGATTATGAAATGAGGATTTTTGATACATCAGCAAACCAATTTGTACACAAACCAGGAAGCAGAATCCCAACTCACTTAAATCCAGCATTTGATCGAGCTGCCTTAACTAATGAGAATGTACTGCACTGGGGTAGGATGTATTATTATGAAACAACAGATGGTATCACACGATGGTCGGAAAATCCATTTCCCCATGTTACTACAAGAGGTCTTGCACATTACCTTATTGATAGAGTTATTAGAGGCTCTTATAAATTTGAAGATGCCAGAAATGCCTTAAAAGGTTGGGAATGGGACTATGGAAGAAGGCATTACACACCCCATACTGGACCATATATTACTGATCCATTAGGTGAAGGCGGTGTGAATCCCACTATACATCAGGGTTAAATGGAATAAATTTGATAACGAAAGTCGGGCGAGTTGAACAAGTAATAAATAGTTTCACCCCCAAAAACCCCCTCACAAGCCATGCCATTGCTATGTTTTCGGAAAGAACGCTGTAGTCTTGCATTTGGAAAACCGATAAGTATTTATAAAGTATTTCTATTTTGATTTAATATGAAAGAAGAAGTGAAAAGGTGGATGAAGCAGGCCCAGGAAGATTATGAAACTGCAAAATTTAATTTTGATGGGAAAAAATACAAGTCCGCAGCTTTTTGGTGCCAACAATCAGCAGAAAAAGCATTTAAAGCTTTGCTAATAAAGAAAACAAATAAATTCCCTAAGATTCATGACTTGACAAAGTTAGCTAAATTAAACGAGTCTCCATTGAGAATCCTAGAATTATGTGCAAAAATTAATCCAGCATACACTGCCTCTCGTTATCCAGACTCTCCAAAAAAATACACAAAAAAAGAATGTAGCCAAATTATAAAATATTGTGAAGAGGTATTGAAATGGGTAAAAAAAAATATAAACTCATAAATGAACTTAAGAACTTCAAGATGCAAAATAATATAGAGAATATGTACCTGTTTGGCTCAAGAGTTCATGGAAAAATACATCAATGGAGTGATGTAGACTTAATTGTAGTGTCAAAAAATTTTAGGGGCAAGGGACTACTACACAGAGCTCCAGACTTATATATGAAATGGAATCTTGAATATCCTGTAGATTTTCTCTGCTACACTCCAGAAGAATTTAATAAATTAAAAAGGCAAATTACTATAGTAAGGGAAGCTGTCAAAGAAGGTATAGAAATAAAATAGTAACTGTAAGCTGTCGTCCGCCCAAAAACCCCCTCACAAAGCCTGCCCTTGCTATGTTCTCTGCTAGATGACAAAGCTTAATTCCTTTTTTTGCTTTTCTCCTCTTTCAGCTTAAAATGCATAGCAAGTGTTGCCATAACTTCCTCAAAGCTTGCTTCTTCTGACAGCAAAGGCAATAAATCCTCGTCCCATCTGTTCTTGAGCTTCTTTGCCTTGTTAAACATTTTTATAATGTCAAATTCCACTTTGGATTGCATGCACTTCTCCTTAACCATTTCCATATTTATGGGCATTTTTTCTTTGATTGTCCTGTAAATGTCGTAATGATCTCTTGGCTGGTTTCTTCCGATTGCTGCTGCCACTTTCTCAGCTATCAGCTCTTCCTTGGCCAATACATTAAGCGAAAAATCTGGAATAATGTCTTTGTAGAAATGTTTGATTTGATGCTTCTCTGGCTTCATCAACAGCTTTGCTCTTTGGTTAAGATCGATAAACACAACTCCGTCTTCACCTGAATAATTTTTATAATTAACAACTAATCTTGTAAAGCCTTTGACGTCCTTGTCTTTGGATATTTTTTGAAATAATCCGCTCTTTTCCAAAATGTTGATGATTTTTTCCTTTACTTCTTCAATATCTTCAGTCAAAGTGAAATCCACATCCTCGCTTAGTCGTGAATAGTTTAAAAATATCTTCTGCAAGGCTGTCCCGCCTTTAAAATATATGCCATCCACATCCTTAATCAGGTAGAGGATAGCAGTAATATAATAATCTTTGAGAAGCACTTTTGTATTAAAGCCCGTCTCTCCAGAAAGGTTGTTTATTGCATTCTCGTTTATTGCCTTGATTTCATCCATTCCGCTATCACACCATTAGGAGCTATTTTAAATGTCTTGTTTCCAATTTTTCGCATCATTGCTTTTGCTATCATTTTCTTTGATGTCCTATGGAATATAAAATTGGTATTTAGAATCCTTACTTTACCCTGCCTTCGTGTAGTATAAATATCTATTCGCATAGGTATTTGCTCAGTTAGATGCCAGTAGTTAGCAGCTGCCCAGCCTCCAATAAAATAGTCCTTTCCATCGCATATTTCATTGGCTATGACAAAAGGATCATCTGACCATTTTCCGCTCTTCGCTTTGATCGGCACTAAGTAATATTTTCTTCTGTTCAGCCTTACTATCCTTCCTTTTTTCTTAAGATGGTAAATAAAATCTTTTATTTCTTTTGGATTATCAAAATGGTGTATTATGTCATCTTTTGTAAAGTAATATTTTTTATAAAATTCAAGTTCTGCTATAATCTTAATTTCCTGAGCTGAAAGACCTTTCATATGTAACACCAAAATCGCAATATTAGCGATATTCATGTTATTAGTATATAAATATTTTGGTTTTTGCCTTATTATTTATCCCAAAAACCCCCTCACAAAGCCTGCCCTTGCCGTAATCTATTCTTTGTGATCCATAAAACCGAAACATTTAAATAGTAACTACAAATTTCTATATAGTAACTTGGTGTTACTATGGTATCATTAACTCAAAAGGAAAGAGAAACACTGCTTATTTTATTTAAAGATTTTACTGCTTTTTATAATGCCAATTCTATAAGCAAGCTTTTAGGCATAAGTCATGTGGGCGCCCAGAAGATATTCAAAAGACTGCTGGGTGAAGGAATATTAAAAGACCAGACAATAGGTAAATCAATAATATACAAGCTGAAATTAGAGGATGATTATGTGTGCAAACTTATAGCTTTCCTATTGGCAGACGAAGCTAACAGCTTTAAAAGATGGAAGGAAGAATTTAAAGATGTGTACAAAATAGGCAGGATTATAATGTTGTTTGGCTCTGTATTAAAAGACTATGCTAAAGCAAAGGATATTGATATTATGGTGGTTTTAGAAAAGAAAGATTATAAAGAGGTGGCTAAAATTATTAAGCAAAAGCAGGAATTACTTCCTAAACGAATTCATTCCATTGAACTTACAGCTAATGATATTATCAAAAATATTAAAAATAGGAAGGAGGCTATAATCGACATTGTTAAGAATGCCGTGGTTTTATATGGTCAAAATGAATATGTGGAGATAATAAAAAATGCCACAAGCAGCTAATCATGTTAAATGGTGCCTAGACAAAGCTGTGAAAGAGATTGAAGAGTGCAAAAAGCATGGCAAGAGACTGAAGCACAGAGGTTTGTTAAAAATAAAGCCAAATATTAATGATGCTGCCAAGCATATTGAAAAAGCAGAGCATAATTTTAATGCAATAAGCCGTTTTAAAGAAATTGGCTTTTCTGACTGGTCTATAGCCGCTGGTTTTTATTGCATATACCATTGCTTTTTAGCCATAGCAGTTAAATTTGGCTATGATTCAAGAAATCAGACTTGCACTATCGCGCTGATGGAGCTTCTGAAAGAAGAGGGAAAGATAAGCATCGATACAAAATTTATTGAAATGCTAAAAGAAGCGGATATTGAGGAAATGCAAGAAAACAAAGTTATTGAGATGAGAGAGGAGTATACCTATGGAATTAACATTTCTATTGAAGATGAAACTAAGATTCAAGATTTAATAAAAATTAGTAAGGAAGTGATTGACATTACCAAAGATATCGTTTTTAAGAAATGAATCATCAAAACCCCCTCACAAACCCAGCCCTTGCAATATTTTAAGAAATACTATGACAAAGCAAGAAAACTATTTTTTATTTCAGCAGCCATTTCCATAATGGAATGAAATTTATTTTTTTATTGCCGATTTTCTCTTCTGACTCATAGTCCTTTGTTATAACCAATCCTTTCCTTAATCTA
>JAGVXR010000047.1 GCA_018303645.1 Candidatus Woesearchaeota archaeon | reverse complement strand
GCTTGTGGTGGGGATGGCCGGCGTGGTTGTCATACCTCAACAGGGTTTTTCCATCCCTTATGTAAGACAATGAATACCTTATGCCCTCGGCATATTGGTTTGTTTTCTCCACCTGCTCTATTTTGATGTCTATAATATCCCCATTATCCTTTATGTGCTTGTGGGAGAATATCTCCTTTATTACCTTGGGCTTACTTGCCATGAGCAAGCTTCCCACAGCCGCTTATATAGGGTATATCATACCACATATATAAATCTTTTGCATGTAATAGCATCATAATCACCAAAATATCAGTGTCAGAACTCCTTTAAATATTCCATCCAAGAATGTCCAGTGGTCAGCTGTCTAAGAAATATCTAATTATTCTGCAGCCTTTTTATCTCCTCTTCGGGATTTGGCTTTGCATCGACATTGTTTGCAACAAACTCCAAACGATTAAACATAGAATTCTTATTTGCCCTTCCGTTGACTTTTATTATTGTTCCCAGCAATTCGTTTTTAACGGCTTCAAACTCGGCAGGCTCGTTCCTGAATTTCAAAAGCTGCTCCTGATTCAGGCTAAGCAGTTTTTCAACATTGTTCCTGAAAAAAACACACCTTATTGTTTCTGTTCCGTCATCCATGACTGCATTAAGCACATAGGCATATGCAGGGATAACATTGCCGTGCTCAGCGCATTCAAACAATGCAGCTGTAGGCTTTGCCCTTTTGCCGCACCTTGGGCATACTTCATAAAATCTTATGTCAAAAACCTGCACTATTGTTCCCAATAATTCAACATCAAAATCATTCTCACCAAGGCTTTTAATTTCCTTTCTGGCTCCTGTTTTTGCCTCTGCAAAAACCTCGCTGACAACTTCACCTTTTGGATTGATGAGCAACTGTGACCTGTCATTTAAATGCAGTTCTTTTCTTCCGTTATTCTCGCGGACATAAGCGCCAATAACCTTTACAATGCTTCCCTGCCCGAGGCTTGCCGCATTGTCAGCCTGCGAGCCCCACATCACAGCCCTTATTGTGCCTGTTTCATCGCCAATAAGCATTGAAGCAACCTTGCTTAAGGCATCCCCCCTCATGAACTCCCTTACATCACCAACCTGCAAAACTTTTCCGACAGTCTCAACATCCCTCATTCCTGTCAGAATATTCTTGATCTGCAGCTTGCCGCTCAAAGGCTCGAAAATCTTCACTCCAAGCTCATTTGCAACTATATGCGCAGCCCCTTCCTTGCTTATCAATCCTGAAAGCTGCTTCATCTTCCTGTCAACCCTTGACTCTATCTCAGATAGCTGCATCTGGGTTTTTTCATTAATCTTGAGAAGTATCTCCTCGTAGGGAATCTTTATCATAAATAACGGGTTGGGGAAATGGTTTAAATATGTTTGGTTTTAGCTTGCTGTTACAGCCATTGACTTAACATCGGTATTTTCATGGTATTCATTTCCATTCCTGTCAGCTGCTGTCACCGCAATCATATAAATCCTGTTTTGCTCAAGCCCGTTGAGATCGTACTCGCATGCGGTCTTTATCAACGGCTCGCATTGAGCATCTTGGGAGGTTATCTTTAATTTGGCGTAAAGCCTTGGGTCAAATGCCTCAAATTCAGGAGAAGTTAATGGCAATTTTTTGTAATATACGTTGAATCCTGATATGTCTGCTGACGCACTTCCATCAATGTTCTTTTCAGGCTTTTTCCACACAAGCTTGATAGTGCTCTGCTCTGCTGTCGGAGCCTGCTGCAGCCCAGCAACCTTATCCGGAGCCAGGTCATCCTTAGAAATGAAGCTTTTGTAATTCTTGCCCAATGCCAGGATGTAAGTGTTGCCCTCAGCTGAATTGTCATTATCAATCTCGCCCCCTTGATCATCAACAGAAGTTACCGCATAGCTATACTGCGCATCATCCTTTATGCCGTCAATAACATAGACCATTTTGTTTTGCGAAGCCCAATAGTACAATTTGTTTTTTTCAAGCGGATTGTTAAAAATTCCGTATCTGCATGGAGCCCCTGCAGGGTTTATGCTGCAATCAGCCAAATCTATGTCTTGGATTTCTATCGGCTCATTTGAGATTGATTTCTTTCCAATAGAATTATCTTTTTTAATATTATTCATTTTGATGCTGATAAAATTATTTGCCGAGTAATAAATTGAATAAGAATTTACCTCATCGCTTTTGTCCCAAGCCAGTATTGCAGAATTTTCCGCTTTCAAGGCGTCTAAAATTTCAAGATTTTCAACCGGCTTTGGTGGCGGCTTTGGGAACGTGACTGCAAACTTGTATAATATAGGATTGGCATTCACCTGATTTACTGCGCTGAAGCAGAGCACCATACCTTTTGTCCTCGGCAAACTTATTATTTTGTTTGCAGGCAGGGGCGCCTTGAAGCTGTCCTCAATTGCAACATCAATAAATTTGACCTCTTCATTTGTCTTGTAAAGCAATGACTTGCTCAGGTCAATTTTAGCAGAGTTATCTATAGCAACTGCAAATGTTGCCATTATCCCGGGCTTTTTTGCAACAAACCTAACCAAGATATTTATTTCATTTGCTGACCTGCGCTCAGAGTCTTTTTTGTTGTAATTGCCAATGTATAGGGTGTCTTCCTGAGCAATGTACCTTGCTGCAACAACTGAATTGCCTTCCATAAGCTCAGCCTTTACCTGTGAAAATTCGCTTGTGAGCTTTATGTTCAGGATTTTACTCTGGAGATTTCTTTCGCTGAAATTAAATCTGCATACAGAGCCGTTTTCCATGCTTAAGCACTCATTGAATTTATTCACAAAATCGTCTAAAACTGATATTGCCTCCTCTTTTGAGTCCTGCTTTGGCTCAGGGCAGCTTAGTCCAAGCAGGGCAGACTTTTCCTTAAAGCACTGCTCCATGTCCTGCCTTTTGCCGCATTCACCAGTCAGCTTTTTTAATAAATCTTTTATATTTTTGTAGTCATTTCCGAAATCGTAGCCAATCTTTGCCTTAAAAGAAGGGTTTATCGAATATGTTCCGTATATCCTGCTTTGCTCTTGCTGTGCTGCTGCAAATCCTGTTATTTCAGGAGCGCTTTGGGTGTAAACAACTATTCCTACCAGGATTATCGGAATCATCATCAGCAATACAAAGTCTTTTGCTTCCATTTCAGGTAAACCTCGCAGCCTTGCCTTGGAGCTCTGCAAAGCTGTTTGCCCTTTCCAAAACTTTGCCTTTTGAGCCAATCCAGTACCTTAACTGGTATTCGCCTTTTGGAGGCAGCAAATCCACATGGATGTGCCCCTGGCTTGGGTAAATGCCGACTCTTGTAAACAAATCATCTGCTGCATCCGCCCATCTGATCTGCTCTTTGACATCCTTGCCTACATAAATGTCAAGGGCAACTCCAAGCTGGTGGGGTGAGTTTGCAGCTCCGCCTATCTCCATGTTATAAGCAGGATGCCTATACCCGGATGTTATGCAGCATTTCGTTTTAAGGTATTTGCAGGCTCCGGGAGAAGCACCCATTTTTTTGCACAGCTCAGTGTATTGGACCCATACTTCAGGGTGGTATTGCCTTATAGTATCTGTGTCCGGGTTTGACTTCATTGCAACAAGAAGCTTGCCTGGGATTTCACCGCCTGAAGCTTTTTGATAGATTTCGCTTGGCTTTGTTGAGGTTATTTCAGGCTTGGCTTCGAAGCCTTCCGGAACAATCTGGAGTACAATGTTTTCCTTTGCTTTTCCAATAAGCTCATTGCCTTTTATCTCGTACTCATAAGAGTCAGGAATATAGGCATCAGGATAATTTCCAATATAATTCCTGAAGCTTTCATTGAAATACCTAAGGAAATTTTCATTAAGGCTTTTGTCATCAATGCTGCATTCTTTCAAATCAAAATCATCGCCTTTTTTTGCTATGGCAGCCAAGGCACTTATTCCGTCGAAAGAGCCGCATTCTGCCTCGTAAAGAACGCCTTCATCAGCCATTTGCTGCAGTGCCTGCTGCACTGAGTATTTTGCAGACTGGTCGATGTAGAAGAGGGATGATTCTGCTCTATTTGCCACGTTCAATATAGAAAATTGATATTGTCCTATATAATTTTGTATAATTTTGTGTGGTCCAGAATAACTGATAAAGAAAGCCACAAATCCAAGGAATAATGATAGGTAAAGAAAATACCATTCCAGCCCAATTCCCTTTTTATTTCTTAATTTCATTTTATGTTGAAAAGAATAGTTCAATTAAAATATAATTCGCCTGGTCATCGAGAGGTATGAAAGCTGATGCAACTCTATACGTAGATTGTGTTGAAGTGTATTGCTCCTGCGGCGAATATTGTGTGTTAGTTATTGAAGGTAAAATCAATTTTCCCTGTGAATCCTTTACGTCAATATGCCAATTCATGTTGTCTAATTTTTGGTTGAAATGGTCCGTTATATCCTGCTTCACAACATCATATTTTTTCTCAATTACCAATTTTGATATAAAATCGGCTTTATTGCCGTTTTCATGGACCTTTGTTAAGTACTCCATCAAGGCTTCGTGCCCATCAACAATATCTTTTTCACGTTGAATGGCTTCCATTGCCTTGTCACTTTTTATTTTATCACTTATCTTAAAAAATCCTATGGTTAATGCTCCTATGACTAGGACTATGATGATGTGGAAAGCCTCTTCACCAATTCCTTTCTTATTATCGAATATTTTGTGTTTCAATTATTATCTCTCCATTGTGCAGTTCGTTTTGTGAATAAAGAAGCATATTTTTTGGAGCTTTTTTTTCTTCAAATTCCCGATTATCATTCCAGTTTTTTGTCTTTATTGTGCTGTAGAAATTTGTAGTTTGTGAATTTAAAGTTATTTTGAACGCAGGATACAATTTTTCATTTATACTATAGCAACTATTTAGTCTCGCTTCATTAAATTTATCAATATCAATTACTCTGTTCAATACGATTCCGTCTTTATTATAGACAAAACAGCTTGGTGAAATAAAGAACCTCTGCATCAAATTTAGCGATTCGAGATTTCCATTTATTGCCGCTTGATCTGAGCCACTCTTTGAGACTATAAGCACAAAGAATACAGCTGCAAAACCCAATACAATGCCATAGAAAAGCCAAAATAATATAGTGTCAGGAGCCCACATTTCCGATGCAGCCGTGCCTTTTTTATTGAATTTTATTTTAGGATTCACCTGAAGCACCCCCTCCACCATATCTTCCGCCTGCTGAAGGAAGGGTTAAATCATAAACACCACTTATCCTTATTTTTTCATTTACCTTCTCTATCTTAATATGTTTAGTGCCTTTAATTTCTGCATTTATATAATCTTTATCTATTCCAGCGAAAATGTATGAAGCCAGTGTTGGATCTGTTTTTCCCAAATTATGGCTGTAAACTAGAATCATGTTGTCTTTTGCCTCAATATCATAATCAGAAACATCATTTGGATAAACATATTCTAGATTTCCCGGCAATCCGTATATTAAGTCTATTGTCAGTGCCAGATCTCTAGCTATGGCAAGCTTATAGAATGCTTCCTGACTGCCATAAGATTTCCCAGCCACAACAAAAGCTACAACCACAATACCGCATGCAATTATTACAAGAAGCGCTTTATATACAAGTTGCCCTCTTTTTTCCATAAAGATAGTATTTTGAATCTTAGTTTATATTATTTTTGTTATTGTATACATGGGAACAATGGGCAAGCCCCAACATAATTTTCTTGATTGATTTTTTTCTTTTCTATGAATAAAGTTGTTCTTCCTATGCTGTTTGGCGGCATTCCGTTTGAAGGGGTTTCTGGATCTTTTATCCTGACAAATAAGAATCCGTTTTCCCAATACGGGTAACTAGCAAGCTGCACATTTCTTTTCTTTAAAGCCCCTTCTAATGATATCTTGGGAACTATGTCTTGTTTTAAAGTTCGGCATGAAAATCTTTCACAATTTATTTTGGATTCGCTCCCCGAAAGGGGGCTTGAAATTAAGCCATATAAGCAGAGGCATATACATGGCTTATCTTGACAATCATTATTGGATGGTTTCTGTATAGAATAATAGAATGGTGTTGGAAGGAATGCTTGGGGGCAGCCATAGCATCTAAATTCTTTTGTATTTTTGCTAAAGCCGATTACTGCTGTCCCTTCATCCATATACAGTATAGCTTGTTTGCTCTCTGCTTCACTTAATAAATTTATTTCATTTACAAGATTTTCAAAAGACTCCTGACCAACTCCTCCGCCAAAAATTCCAATTTGCCTTCCAACCTTATAAATAATATTGACAACAAGAACAATGAGGATTATCATGATGATAATCCTCATCAATGCCTCAACAATAATTGCTTTTTTATTTTTATTCATGTTTTCTTAGTAAGGCATGATTTGTCTTCATTATCAGTTAATTTGTATCCGATAGGACAACCATCATTTTCTATATCACCTATTTTGCATGGGCACTTGTCAAGACGATTCATCAAATTATCTTTGTCAAAATCCCCTGTCAAATCAATCTGCTCATTTACGCCTGACGCGGTTTTTCCAAAAAGATTTGCCCAAACATTAGTGTATAGAAGGAAAAAAAGAAGAATTGCAGCCATAATAGCAACTAGCCAAACCATTCCTGTTGCAGATTTTTTTGAGTTTATATACGCCATTTATATCCTTAAGTTTTGCATGATGGTAAATTTTTGTGTATTATTGCTAGGCAATCATCATCAATTGTGTTTTTGCCTGCCTCGCAACCCCATTTTGTGAATACCTGCCAAAACTTATACCAGCTGTCGCCTGTTGAAGTATGTATTGGAATAAAACATATGTTATTTTTATCCGGCTTGAATAAAAAGCCTTGTCCAAGTTTATAAGAATTTCCATCAATTATTATGCTTTCTTTTGTT
>JAGVXR010000066.1 GCA_018303645.1 Candidatus Woesearchaeota archaeon | reverse complement strand
CTCCAAATTCCTAAGACGAAATATTGCAGGATAGGCTGGACCATTTTCACGAGTTTGGTTAAATTCTGCACTAACGACCATAATATGTTTGTATCCTTGATTATTTAGAAGAGCATAAGCAGCTTCAACTGCAGTAGTCCAGCTCATACAAGCATCAAGTATATCAAAACACTGGATATTTTTCATTCCGACAGCTTTAGCAACTAAGATAGCATCTCCAAGTCCACGAAGTCTCCTGTCAACACCCGCATAAATTAATAAGTCAATATCTTTCTTATTGCAATCTCCATCTTTCAAGGCTTTTTTTACAGAATCAACAATATAATCCATGCGGTCTTCACCTTTATCTAGCCAATGTCTTTCATTTGCGCCAGTATATCCAAGCAAAAGACTGATCTGCCTAAGGGCTTTATTCAAATTTCCTTCAAAAGTCGATTTGCTTTCTTCTTCAATTAATGTAACAATATCGTCATTAGTTAACTTTCTTGAGGGAAAAGATACAGCAACAGATTCTAATTTCATTCTCAACCACCTATACTATTTCAAACTCCTGGTAATGCTCGTTCACAAGCAGCTCTTTTGCAGCTTTCTCTGCGATTTTTCCTGCATCTTTTTCATCTGCGTCTATTGACATGCTCCACAAAATTGCTTTCTCGACATTTTTGATATTTTTAAAGCCGAGCCTATTTTTCAATGTTGCCAGTATTCCGCTTTCGCCATCATTTATATTCTTTACTAAAATTCTGACATTGCTGTCTTTTGGAACTGAAAAGGCATATGAGTGCTTGTTGGCATTGACTAGAATATCAACTTTGCAAATCTGGTTTTTGAATTTTTCTTCGTCTCCTTCAATTAAAAATTTGTAATAATCCGCCCTTTTAACGCCTTTAATTTTGTCAAAACCTATTCTTTGCAGCGTCTGCAGCGCGGTTATTGCAGTAGTGTCAGGCACTTTCAGGCTTACAATCATCTCTATTGTTTTTTCCATTTTCATAAAATCTCTTCCTCAATGTATTTTTTCATTGAATAAAATATGTGCCTTGCAGGCGCCGGGTCCTCCATTGCCTGCTGGTTGCCGACAAACTTGTTTTTTAATTCTATATCGGGCAATTGCCTTATGAAAGACGCCCTTTCAGGATGCGGCATCATTGCCATGACATTGCCTTTTTTGCTGCATATTGCCGCAATGTTATATACTACTCCATTGGGGTTTGTCGGGAAACTTTCTTCTATTTTGCCGTCTTTTGCTGAATAGCGGAATATTATTTGCCTGTTTTTTATCATTTTATCAAGCAGTTCATTGTCTTTTGTCACGAATCTTCCCTCACCATGGGCAATTGGAATCGGAATGACTTCATTTTTTCCGGTAAGTTTCGTGAATGCACACCTGCCTTTCTCCTCATTGCTTTTGACATAAACCCATGCGCAGTAATAGCCGCTTATGAAAGGATTTTTGTTTGGCGCCAATGCCATCTCAACATTGTTTTTCAAGCCCGGTATCATGCCGCACTCCACAAGAGCCTGAGCGCCGTTGCATATCCCCAGAACAGGCTTGCCGTTTTCTGCCTCTGCTTTTATTATTTTAAAAACAGGGTCTTTTGCTGCAATAACCCCAGCCCTAATCCTGTCCTCGTAAGCCCAGCCTCCAGGAATCACAAAGCCGTCATATTTTTCAATGCCTTTTCTTTCATTCCATCTTACAATCCTTCCATCCATTCCAGAAGCTAAAACTGCCTTTAGAGACTCTTCCTCGCAGTTGTTGCCGGGGAAGTAGATGACTGCTATGTTGGGTTTTGAGTTTGACATTTTTAATCTGGTATTTTTGCTGAATCTTTTTCTTTTCTGTATTTTCTTATCACACCTATAGTACTTTGTCCTATCATTACAAATCCTGGTACATTAAATAACAAGTATGGCAAATACGAGTGTGGATTATCAAAGCCAAAAATTAAGTTCTGATAGTATTCTCCAGCATAGTGGAGAGTTAGGCCAGCAGACGCCATATGCATCTCAGCAAATATATCCAAATCTAGCTTCCTAAAAAGTTTAGGTGGAATTATGTATTTGCCATATTCCGCTATATTACCAGTTACACCTTTCAATGCAAAGTATACTGGGATAATTTGTGTACCAATATCAAAATAATTTTTTGGAATATTAAAATCTTTAACAAAAAAGTATAATTCATTGCTAGAGTGACTAACAACCAAACCACCTATCAATCCACCTAATGTTATTAATGAATTGCGATTAAATGCCAAAGTGGCAAGTCTTTTAGTGAGGATACCATAATGCCTCATTAATTCTGTACATCTCTTTGTTAAACTATCATCATTTTTTAGTTCGGTCATTTTAAAATCATTCTACCGCCTCCGCGAATCCCCTTGTCCATGCCTCTTTTAATTCCGAAATCTGCAAATCAATTATTTTTTTGTTTTTCCTTGTTATTGTGATTTTATTTCCAGTTGTTTTTCCCAATTCCATTAAATTAATCTTGTAAAACCTAAACAAAGTTTTCAATTTTTCAATGTTTTTGTCCTCTGCCTCAAAGACAAATCCGCTTGTTTCTGAAAACAATGCCTTGTCAGCCCTCAAATCAGTAAAGCCTAAATCTATTTCTGTTCCTATAGTGCCGTCTGCATCTCCCCCTAAAATCATCTCTGAAATTGTTGTTGCCAATCCGCCATCACTTATGTCATGGCACGACAAAAGCAAGCCCGCATTGATTGCATCTATCACTGCATAAATCATGTTTCTTTCTTTTTCAAAGTCAATTATAGGAACGACTGCTCCAATTTCATTGTTAACATCATAGTAAACAGAGCCTCCAAGCTCGTCTTTTCTTTCGCCTATTAAGAATAATGTTGAGTTCTCTTTCTTGATTTTCATTGTTATTGCCTTGCTGTAATTCTTCAGAATACCTATGCACGCTATTACAGGGCTTGGGTCAACTGAATTGCCTGACGCTGATTCATTGTAGAAGCTTACATTGCCGGAAATGACAGGCACAGGGTATGTCGTGCCTTTTTGATGCAAATTCTTGGCGGCGTCTGCAATTCCCCTGACTCCTTCATAAAAATCGTAGAATGCTTCGGGCTTTTCGGGATTGCCATAGTTAAGGCAGTCCGTTATCGCGCTGGGGGTTGCTCCGACAGCAGCAACATTCCGCATTGACTCTGCGACTGCGTTCACAGCGCCCCAGTAAGGGTCAATCCTGCAGTATCTTGGGTTGCAGTCGGTTTTCAGGGCAATTCCAAAAGCAGAGCCATCAACTGCCCTAATAACGCCGGCATCGGCATAGCCTGTTTCAATAACTGCATTGCCCATGACGCTTGTGTCATAGTGCTTGTAAGCTTTTGCCTTGCTTGCGGCATTTGGGTGCCTTAAAACAGAAAGCAAAACTTTGCTGTAATCCTTCGGCTCTTTTAAATTAGGCTCTTTAAAATTTCTTTTTGGAGCTTTTTTCTGCCTTTCGTACTTTATGCCCTGCGTTACAACACTTATAGGCACGTTGCAAACTGCTTTGCCGTTATGCCTCAGAATATAATCCTGGCTTTTTGTTACTTTTCCAACCGCAAAGGCTCCTGCGCCCAAGCTGATTTGGGGCAGCTCAAAATCCTCATTGTAGATTTTAAGCAATGTTTTTGTAAATTCGCTTGGGCAAATCCAGGTAAACCTTTCCTGTGTTTCAGAGCATGCTATAATGTAAGGCGGAAGATCCTGCATTGAAACGCTTACTTTGCCCAAGTCAATGTCTGCCCCAAATCCAGAGTCAGAGCAAAGCTCTGAAGTGCTGCATATAATCCCACCAGCGCCCATGTCCTTGAAGCCAAGAGTTACTCCTTTTTTCCTTGCTTCCTCAAAAACAGCGTATGAAGCCCTTATTATTACATTTTTTAAGAATGGGTCAGGAACCTGAACAGCTCCCCGATTGATTTCCCTGTCTTTCTCGTCCAAAATCAATGAGGCAAAAGCCGCTCCGCCAAATCCTGAGTTGTCGGTTGCCTTGCCGACAATTATGATGTCATAGCCTTCTGCATTTTTTGGAGCATAGCTGTGGATTATATCTTTTTCCTTAACAATTCCCAGGCATACTACATTAACCAGGCAGTTTTCGTCAAAAGAGTCATTGAAATAGATATCGCCGCAGATGTTTGGAATGCCGACAGCATTTCCATATCCTGCAATCCCGTTTATCACTTCGTTTGCAATGTATTTAACCTTGTTTTTGTTCTTGCCGTTTGGATTGCCGAATCTTAACGGGTCTGCGATAGCAATAACCTTTGCGCCCATGCAAAGAACATCCCTTATAATGCCTCCAACACCTGTTGCAGCGCCTTCGTAAGGAACAACCTGAGATGGATGGTTGTGGCTTTCATGGCTCACAACAATCCCATACCTTTCATTCCCTATGTATCCCAGCTCAACAATGCCTGAATCCTCAACAGGGCCAAGAATCACGTTTGGGGCTTGAGTTGGCAGCAAAGCCTTCAATACAGCCCTGCTGCTCTTGTAAGAGGAATGCTCGCTCCATTGGGTGTTAAAAATGTAAAGCTCCGTAATTGTAGGGTTTCTACCGATAAGCTCAGCCACCCTTCTCGCCTCGAAAATACTTAGAGAAATAGCGTTTTTCCTTAGAAACTCCTGCAAAGCCTTGTCAGGCATGCCATTTATGTCAATTAAATCAGCGTCAACACCACCCATTTTCCCACAATTGTTTGTATATGGTAGTGATTTATATAGGTTATGGTAATGTAGTTAGTTATTATTAAGTAGTGACAAAATAGAAAGGTTTAAAAAGGTCTGGATTTGTTGGATTGTTGATGAAGCGTGTATTTTTGGATGATAAATTGGTTCCTAGAGAACCTTGGGACATCAAAGAGGGGATAAATCTAGCTAGGACACTATACACTAACATAGTAGATGCAGACCCAGCAATTGTATACCTTGCTGGAGGAAACAGGGTACTTTATGGAGAATATAGGAAGTGCACTCACATTGACATAGGAAGTTTAATTGATTTGGTTGATATTGTCGAAAGGGAGAATAAAAGCGCCGTTGTTGCTTATTATGCTGAAAGTGATTTTATTACTGCAGAAGAGATTTTGAGTGCCGGGCGCATTGGATGGCAACTAAAAGAAACAGAACGTAATGGCAGGTTATATGTCGCCCATTGTTATACTGAACAACCTTAAGCTCAACAATTAATTTAACAAGATTTAAAAATCAAATAACGTTTTTTGATAAAAATGAGCAATGAAAAATATTTGGACAGGTTAGTTACATGGTATCTAACTTCAAGCGAGCTAAAAACAGGATTGGATAGTCCGGCAGAATTTTTAGGGTTAGGCGCAAAACTGAAATTGGTTTATCTGGGAAAAACGCTACAGGCAAGGTTGTTTGAACCAATCTCAGAAATAACACGGGAGGGTGATTTGTACGTATTTGCGCCAGCTGAATGTTTTAGATATGAAATAAGCTCAAAAGTCCGCGTTCCATCAACAAGATTGGACAGGTTTAACAGCCATGGCTCCATGGACGAAGGAGTTGAACACATAGCCAAATTGGCAGGCAGCAGAAAGAAAGAAGGGCAAGGAACGCTAGTCCACACTTTATTTTTTAACAGGGAGTCTAAAAGAGAATTTCAAGCTAAAATTTTAGATAATGGTTTTCAGTCATTCCTGACTAAACCCATCGAAGTCGAGGGGTATGGCACAATCAATTTTTATGGGTATGTAAGCCTGCCTAAACAACCTCGCCAACCAGATAAATAGAGCCCGTTACAACAATTAAATCTTTTTTGCCTGAGATTTTCTTTGCGTATTTTAATGCCTTTTTAGGATTTTCTATAATTTTTATTTGAATTTGTTTATTTTGATTTAATTTATTGAAATTTTTCAATAAATCTTCTGGCTTTGCCGCCTTTTCATTTTTTGACTTTGTAAAGATTATTGTTGATATCAATGGTTTTATTGTCTTTAACATAATTGGAATATCCTTATCATTCTGCATCCCTACAACAAAAATAAAATTTTTGATATTTTTTTGTTTTTTTATTATAGATAGTTCTTTTTTCAGGACCGCAAATCCGGATGGATTATGGGCGCAATCAACTAAAACATTTTTTGATACAAATTCAAGTCTTCCCTGCCATTTGGTTTTTTTGATTCCGTTCATTATTTGCTTTCCATTTATTTTTATTTGATTGTATTTTTTAAAAATGTTTATTGTTGTTAATGCAATATCCTTATTCTTTTGCTGAAAGTTTCCATTTAAATAACCAAATTTGATGTTCTTGTATTTTTTAGCCAAAAACAATGGCGCGTTTCTTTGCCTTGCAATCTTTTTTATCACTTCCAATGCCCTGCCTTTTGCTCCTGTAACAACCGGCACATTGTTTTTTATTATTCCTGCCTTTTCAAATGCGATTTTTTCGATTGTTTTGCCCAATAATTCGGTATGCTCAATCCCTATGTTCGTGATGGCAGAAACTAACGGCACGGCAACATTCGTTGCATCAAGCCTTCCGCCCAATCCAACCTCCAAAACAGCGAAATCAACATTTTTCTCCCTGAAGTTAAGAAAAGCCATTGCAGTTGTGATTTCAAAAAAACTCTGATTGGTGATAAAGGGCTTGACTTTTAAGAAATATTCAACTATTTCCTTGTCTGTTATAAAATGCCCATTAACCCTTATTCTTTCATTAAACCTTTTCAAATGTGGGCTTGTGTACAATCCAACCTTATAGCCAGCTTCTTTCAGAATGCAAAAAATCATCGCGCATACGCTGCCCTTGCCGTTTGTGCCGGCAACGTGGATGCACTTCAATTCTTTTTCCGGGTTGCCGATTTTGCCAAGAAGACCTTGAATCCTGTCCAGCCCTAATTTTATTTTTGGGCTTTCAAGGCTGTATAAATATTTTAGTATTTTTTTATAA
>JAGVXR010000068.1 GCA_018303645.1 Candidatus Woesearchaeota archaeon | reverse complement strand
TGCCCGATGTCGTGAATCAATTTTCTTATGTAAGTTCCAGCCTCAGTCCCGACTTTAAACAATACATCCTTTCCGTCAATTTCCAGAATATCAAAATAATAAACTTCTCTTGTCCTGAGCTGCCTTTTTACAGAGCTTTTTAACGGCGGCATCTGCTGTATTTTTCCAATGAAATTCCTGCTTATTATTTCCCTTAATATGTTTTCATCAACTTCTTTATGCAGATGCATTATTGCAACATATTCCTTGCCTGCGGTCAGCAATCCCTGCACAATCTTAGTGGCCCTGCCTAAGGCTACCGGAAGAACCCCTGTAACAGCTGGGTCTAAAGTGCCCGAATGCCCGCTTTTGCCTATATGAAGAATTTTCTGCACGTAGTCGGATACTTGATGCGATGTGGGCCCTTTGGGCTTGTCTATGTTGACAATGCCGTAGTTTATTATTTCTTCTGTTTTTCTTTCTTCCGGAGGGCAGCCTAAATTTGAATTTGTTTCTGCCTCTTTTCTAATTAGTATTTTTCTTTCGATTTTCTCGAATGGGAGTTTATTTTGCATGAAGAAAAAGAAAAATTTATGGTTTAATAAAGTTATTTAATTTATAAGCCTAGATAGTTGCTTCTTTCTCTTAAACCCATTTCGTAGGCTTTCCTAAACTCAACTGGATCTTTTTTAACAGCAGCCATTGCTAACGACAATGCCCCTTCAAGCCTTAAATCCACTACAGAGTCGTGGCCTTTTCCAAAAAGTTGATCTAATCTCTTACCATTAAAAAGCGGATAAATTTCAAATCTTTTTTCCTTGCTTCCTTCACTACCTTTGTCAAAGGATATGTTTGCGCTAAACGGGTTTCCTACATGGATATTGTCTGGGTAACCCCCAGCATCTATCTTAACACCTTCATCATAAGTATCCACAAATAACTCAATGCCTTTCTTCAATTCTGGGTTAATTTTTTTAAGTTCGGATAATGTATGCCTAAATCTTTCATAAGCCCCCTTAAATCCCTCATATCTTTGCTCGTCTAAACCATATTGCTTCATTAATCTTTTTGCATGATTATTGAGCCCATGCTGATTCAAAGCATGAACGACATGGAACAAAGATTCTTCTTTGCTGGTGATTCCCCATCCAATCTCGTCAGAACTTATATTTTCTAAGCCTCGCCTGAATTCACCATTAGCTTGGTGCCCTTTATTGCTAACAGCTAATTGTTTATAAACGCCATGAAGAAATCTTGTCCTATCTTGAGGCTTTAATCTGTCAAGATGGTGGTAAAAATCAGCAGTTGTTTGGTTGTACATGTTCTCCCTCTATAAGAAACATAAGTGCTTTATAAATCTTTCGTTTTGTCTAAATCTAATGGTAGTAACACTAAAAGGGATATTCAAACGCTCTTCGGCGCTGTCGGATGTGCTTCCTGCAGCTTTGGCTTCGGAGGCGCTTTCGGGGCATGATGCTTCGGATGCTCTTTCTGCAGCTCTTTGATTTCTTCCTTTTCTATTTTCTTTGCCTCCTCTGCCTTTTCCTCCTTTGTTTCCTCTATTTCTTTCTCAAGCTTTTCCCCAGGCTTCTCTGCGAATTCTGCTTCCTTGATTATTTTTTCTTCTTTCTTTGCCCCTTTTTTCTTCTCTTCTGCTTTTATTTCTCTAGGAGCGCCGAAAAGCTCGACAAAAACCTTGCCCTTGTCGTCTTTGGCTGTATTGACCTTTACCTTATGGGGCGGGTTCTTCGCGCCGTGCCTCCATATGTACAGGTTGAGGTATCTGCCAATGGCAACATTTTCCGATTTCATGTGCTTTGAGATGAATTCCCTTACTGCCTTTGCCGCCTTGTTTGCCTTTTTGAACGGCGGAACTTTCAAAGTCTCCCTTCTAAGCGGAATTACATAAGTCCTTTCCAAAACAACTTTTGAAGATTCTTCTTTCTTGGCCATTTTATACCCTGTACCCTATTTCAATTCCTGTAGAGCCCGGTTTTATCATGCTATTCCTAACTGCAATTTTGAGCCCTTCTTCAGCCTGCCCGTGTCTTTCATATGCTGTAAGAATGGCTTTCCATAGTACGCCATTATCATAAAGTCTTGTTAGCAGCCCGATTTCTTTTTCATTATAAAAAAAGGGCTCCGTTTTTCTTTCCTGTCCAACAGGTTTTGATCCTGATATTTGAGCCAACATTTTTAGCTTTACGCCTTGTTCTTCTTTCTTCTCCAGTGCCTCTTCAGCTTCGTGTGCCTGCCTGGGTGGACTCTTCTTGTCTTGCCATATATCTTCGGCACTGTCCAGAAAGGAGCCCATCTTGTCTGCTTCCTGAACTTTGCCAGCCTTTTCTTCCTGCTTGGATGCTTGTATCGTGCCATTTTCAACAAAATAAATTTTGATTTTTATTTCTTTTAATTTTTTCAATCCGTCGCCTGCGGCGACAATAATTTGGCGCCTCGGCAGTCTGCTGTGGAAGTTGATTGTCTTGTGCTCCCCCTCGGCGCAAATGTATTTACAAGCGGATTACTTTAATCACTTTGCAGCACAAAGTCACTCTCGTGATATTATTTGATTTTAGTTTAGTTATTGAATTTATTTTTATTGTGTTAATTTTGTTTTAAACTCTCTTTATCCTGATTTCCTTCTTTTTTGGCGTTAATTGCTCAAGTATTTTTTTAAGCAGCGAATCTTCAATTTTGCCGTGAACCTGCCCTTTTTGTATTGTCTGGAACAAGACCAACAGCAGCTGCAGTGCCTTTTCCCTGTGCGCTGTTTTAAGGCCTCCGTACCTTGCCAACGCCTCCTTTGTCAGGAACTGCCTTACAATATTCTCAATGTGCTCAATCTGCTGCTGTATCTGGGCCTGCTCGTCAGCCTGCTGCTGTGACTTTCCCTGCTGCAGCTGCATCAGCTCCTCAAGCTTCCTCTTCCTTATGTCGTCTAAACCCGGCATTTGATTTACTGCTGCTTTTCCTCGGCTTTTTTCACTGCCTTCTGCTCCGGCTTTATTTCAGCAACTTCGTGCTTTATCTCGGCTTTTTCCAAAGCCTTTGGTTCCTGCTTCTGATTTGTGCCCTGAATTTGAGATGCAATCCTGTCCAAAAACGACTTTCCTTTTGGGGTTACAATGCGCCCTTTATGGACGCCTTTCTCAGCAAACTTCACAAAGCCCGCTTTCTCAAGCTGCTGCAATGCCTTTCTCAGGATGTTTCCCGAGCCCTTGTAAAAATGCTCTTTTTTGTGCCCCCTGTTTTTTTTGCCGCCGTACTTTGCCCTTAATTTAGAAACGCCGACAGGGCCCAAGCGGTAAACTGCCCTTAAGACAGAAGCGGTCCTTGAATACCACCAGTCATCTTTCACAGGAGGCCTTTCCTTGTGCATTCCTGTTTTTACAAACGGCGCCCATTCAGGGGGCTTTATCTCGGGAATTTTCTTCAGCTCCTCGGCTGCCTTTGTTATAAGCTCCTGCGAATCCGCATCATACATTGTTGTCATTTTTGATTTTGGTGTCTTATATGATTTATTTTTATTTGAATATTTTTTTTAATTTTTTAATCCGTTCGCTTCGCTCACAATATTTTGGCAGTGGCATGCGAGGCTCGCGACGAGACTCGCTCGCCAGTCACCCGGCATTATGCTGTGGAGCAATAAATCATTTCCTGCTCCCCCTCCGTGCCTATGCATTTGGAAAGCCAGCGATACTTTCCTGAGCTGGGTTCCCGCATCATGTGTGCAGATAGCGGGAAGCGACGTGATTTTTGATTTAATTTTTGTTAATTTTAATTATTGTATTTTTCTTGCGCACCTTGCGGTGCTAGATTGGCTAACTCGTGTTAGCGCAGAGAATTGGGATGCAAGGTTGTTTAAAAATGTATCTTTTTGAAATTCTGCCAACCGCAACTCTTATAAATTTCCGTGCATTATTATATAATAACAATTAAAGTATGCATATTTATTTTCCATATAGAATAAAAATATATGTCGACGAGATTGAAATGATTGAGCATTTAGAAAAGCCGTACAAGCCCGAGCAAATCAAGCATATTTTGAATTCCATCATAGACAAGTGGTTCTTCACAAGGTTCAAAGAATTCTCCCTGCCGCAGTTATTCGGTGTCATGGAAATCCACTCAAGAAACAACATTTTAGTGAGCGCGCCAACCGGAGCGACAAAAACATTGACCGCTTTCCTCTCAATCTTAAACGAGCTCATTGATTCCAGCGAAAAGGGAATTCTTGAAAATCGTGTTTATTGCGTTTATGTTTCGCCATTGAAAGCGTTAAGCAACGACATTCACGTTAACCTTGTTGAGCCGCTGAAGGAAATGGAAAAGATTGCAGGCAAAAAATTAAACATAAGGGCTGCAGTCAGGACAGGAGACACTTTAGCATCAGAAAAGGCAAAGATGCTGAAGCATCCCCCGCATATTCTAATAACAACTCCCGAAAGCCTTGCGATAATGCTGTCATCGATAAAATTCCGCGAACTATTGAAGAATATCGAATGGCTCATTGTTGACGAGGTGCATGCGCTGGCGGAAAACAAGAGGGGGGTGCATTTGTCATTGTCAATGGAAAGGCTGAACATGATTTCGCCTGCAATGACAAGAATCGGGCTGAGCGCGACAATCGCTCCATTGGAGGAGATTGCAAGATTTCTTGCAGGATATGAAAAAGGCAAGCTAAGAAACTGCAAGATCGTAGACGTGCAGTTCATCAAAAGCATGGACTTAAAAGTCCTATCTCCAGTTCCTGACTTGGTCGGCATGGAGCACTTAATAATGCACAGTTCAATGTACAGCCTGATTGATGACTTAGTCCAGAGCCACAGGACAACTTTGATTTTTACAAATACAAGAAGCGCGACAGAAAGGGTAGTGCATTACCTCAAGGAAAAATTCCCGAAAAAATACACTGAAAACATAGGAGCCCATCACGGCTCATTGTCAAAAACATTAAGGCACAATATTGAAAACAGGCTGAGAAAAGGCGAATTGAAGGTCATTGTGTCAAGCACATCGCTTGAGCTGGGAATAGACATAGGGTATATTGACTTAGTGATTTGCTTAGGCTCGCCAAAATCAGTTGCAAGGTTTTTGCAGCGCGCAGGGCGCTCAGGGCACAGGCTGCACGACACTGTAAAGGCAAGAATAATCGTGCTTGACAGGGACGATTTGGTTGAGTGCGCTGTTTTGCTCAAGTCCGCAATTGAGAAAAAGATTGACAAAATCCACATACCAAAAAACTGCCTTGATGTTCTTGCGCAGCAAATCCATGGAATGAGCCTTGAGCAAAGATGGAAAGCTAAGGATTTGTTTAATTTAATAAAGCAAAGCTACTGCTACAATGATTTGGAGTGGAAAGACTTCAATGAAGTCCTTGAATACCTTTCAGGAAAATACATCTCGCTTGAGGACAGGCATATTTATGCAAAGATATGGTACGACGAGGAAACCCAGGAAATCGGAAGAAAAGGCAAGATGTCAAGGGTAATCTACATGACAAACATTGGCACGATTCCTGAAGAGTCATTCATAACAGTAAAAGTCGGCGAGCAGGTTATAGGGCATATTGACGAGGCATTCCTTGAAAGGCTGAGGAAAAATGATGTTTTTGTTCTTGGAGGCGAAAGGTACGAGTTCATGCATGCAAAAGGAATGGTTGCCTATGTTAATGCGTCTGTTTACAGGCCGCCTACAATTCCAAGCTGGTTTTCAGAGATGCTGCCATTGAGCTTTGACTTGGCATTGGAAATTGGAAGGTTCAGGAAGCTGATGAACGAGAAGTTCTGCTCGAATAAGCCAAGGCAGGATATTCTGGATTTTATAAACTCATATTTGTATGTTGACAAAAATTCCGCAGAATCCGTTTACGAGTACTTCTACGAGCAGTTTAGCTATGCGCAGATCCCTTCCCATTCAAGAATTATAGTCGAGCATTACAGCGATGACAAGTCAAAGAGAAGGTATGCGGTGTTTCATGCGCTTTACGGAAGAAGGGTGAATGACTGCCTGTCAAGGGCAGTTGCTTTTGCCATTGGAAGAACCCAGCATAGAGATGTTGAGATTGGCATTAATGACAACGGCTTTTACGTTGCGTCTGAAAAGGGGATTAATGTGATGCAGGCGTTCAATCTTGTGAAGTCAAAAGAGATGAGGAAGATTCTGGAGATGGCAATCGAGCGCACAGAGGTCCTTAAAAGAAGGTTCAGGCACTGTGCAACAAGGGCTATGATGATTCTGAGGAGCTACATGGGGCACCAGAAGAGGGTTGGAAGGCAGCAGGTTTCGTCAATGATTTTGCTGAATGCCGTGAAAAGGATAAATCCAGATTTCTGCATCCTGAAAGAAGCAAGAAGGGAAGTTTTAGAGGATTTGATGGACATTGAAAACGCTTCTAAAGTGATTGAGGGCATTGAGCAGAAAAAAATTCTGGTTGATGAAATAAGGACAAATTTGCCTTCGCCTTTTGCATTCAATTTGATACTTCAGGGATTTACAGACCTCATGAAGATTGAGGACAGGGCTGAGTTTGTGAGAAGAATGCACGAGCAGGTGATGGCTAAGATAAAGATCAAGGGGTAAAGGATTTGTACGAAAAGTTTGAAAACTGGTCAAGATTAATGTTTTGTTTTTATTAGTCGTATAATATTTTGAATGGTTCCACCAACGATGGCATAAAAAATACCATTAAATCCTAGAGTCAAAATCCATTTATATACGGGAACATAGAAAGTATTAGGTGCAGTCTGGACATTAGGAATTAAATTACCAATAATGTCCATGGGTCCAATAAGCAGAGGCCGTAAATATTCAAAGAATGAAATTACAAGACCAAAAACTGCAAAGAATGGGGCAATAAATGCTCCAAAAATAAAACCCACAATTAATCCTAACTTATTATCTAAGAACCAGCGTTTGATGATATTTTGTGGCATTGTATATTGTATGAATTTGAATACGCCCATATATTAACTTTTCGTCTTGACCAGTTTTCGAATTGCATTCAACTTATAGGACCCTTGTTAAAATCTTTTTCCATACAAAGTGTGGGAAAACTGCGTCCGCAGAGTTGAGTTCTCGCTATAGAGAATTTTGAATGAAAAATGTCAAAATAATGAATTATTCAAAGTTCTCTATAATAAATTCTGCGAAGCGGGCTAGGATTCGTTAGGGAAGGTGGAAGTAGAAAGTTATTAATACAACGAATGAAAATTGAAGTAATAACATTTATATGTCAAAAGTATACCATTAGTCTGTGACTGATGGACGTAAGTCAAAT
>JAGVXR010000067.1 GCA_018303645.1 Candidatus Woesearchaeota archaeon | reverse complement strand
TGAATTGAAAAAGTCAGGCTATTACAGCAAGACATGGCAGGCATTCGCTGCTTTGCTGCCAGTCAAGGCAGTCGGCGTGATGGGAGATGCAAGAACCTACGAATACATAATTTCATTGAGGGCAGTCACAAGCCTCGATGCAATGACAGCAGACTGGGCAAAGCTGCCGAATGAATTGCTTGAGAAGATTTCAAACAGGATAATCAATGAGGTTAGGGGCGTAAACAGAGTGCTTTATGACGTTTCCCAAAAACCGCCAGCGACGATTGAGTATGAATAAAAGCATAGTATTTTAAAGCAGTCAGCTATACACTTATGATGAAAAAGACAAAAAAGCCGGCAAGGCTGTACAAGATAATCGGGTTTTGCAGGGCATGCAAGGAAAGGTTTGTCGTTGACTTGGACCAAAGGTATGCTTCAAGAAACTACTGCAAAGCCTGTACAAGCAAATTTAAGCAAGGAGGGAATTAATATGGTTGAAGGAACTGTAAAATTTTTTAGCAGCGAGAAGCACTTCGGCTTTATAGCAGGAGATGACGGCAAAGAGTATTTTGTCCATGCAAGCGGATTAAAGGAAGGGACATCAATAACCGAAGGGGACAAAGTTTCATTCAAAGTTGTAGAGGGGGACAGGGGCCTGAAGGCAGAGGAAGTTGAGAAGGTATAATATTTCTTAGTTAATTCAAAAAACTTAAGAGAAGAGGGAGTATGGGTGAGAATTATATAAATTTTAATATTTTATTGGTTTGAGATTTGTGTGGTTTGACTTAACGTTTCGTATTTTGTCCTATATGCTTCAAAAATTAAATCCAAAGCTTTTTCTAAAGGGTCATTAATTTTTAATCTTCTTAAATAATGTGGTATAAGGTCTGATTTAACTTCAGAAACAACTCCTTGTTTTATAATAACTTCTAAAAGCTCTCCAATAGCTGGTTCATTACCGATGTCGGGACTTTCGCCCGGAAATCCTCTTGTAATATAAAATTTAAAATGATTTTGAACTGCATCTGATATTAAGAGAAAACCATTAGAAGTTCTAACCTTGCTTCGCAGTTCTTGATTTGTAGGTAAACTTGCATATACCTCAAATTCAATAGAATTTCCTTGAGGTGACAGTTCTGAAGTTGCAGCCACAAAAGCGTATTTATAACTGCCCACATAATGTTGCCAGCCTGAATCAAAATGAGGCTCCCGAAACTTAACACCCTCATTTTTGAATTTATCTTCAATTGTGGTTAATATCTCCAAATCACTCATTTGTGTATGTTCGCTACTTTGTGCTACCATTATATAGGAAGAAATGTTAATTGTTTATAAATCTTTTCAGCACGCATAAGTCCTTTCATTTACCCCTTTCCTAAAGTTATCCCATGCTTTCATATATAATTTCTTGCCGCCGGGAGTTGGGTATTCGCCTGTAATGCAAGCCATGCACAGCTCTTTTGCGGGCTTGCCTATGCTCTTTACCAAGCCCTGTATGCTCTGGTAATAGAGGGAATCGGCTCCAATATCTTTTGCTATCCTGGCAATAACCTCTTTTGAAACCTCGCCTTTTACAGGCACTTTTTCATACTTTGGAACAAGAAGCTCGGAAACAGTTGACATGTCTATGCCGTAAAAGCAGGGGCCTTTTATCGGAGGGCATGAAATCCTTATGTGCACCTCTTTTGCGCCGCCGACATTTTTGATGTACCTGATAAGCTGCTTTGTTGTTGAGCCACGGACAATGCTGTCATCCACAAGAATGACTTTCTTGCCTTTTATTATCTCCTTCAATGCAGTGTACTTGTTCTGAACCCTGTCCTCTCTCGAGGAGCCTTCAATGAATGTCCTGCCCACATACCTGTTTCTTATCAATCCCTCTGCCTCTGGCATGTTCAGCGCGTATGCCATTGAGTTTCCTGCGGCCTTTGCAGTGTCAGGCACAGGCACAAGTATGTGATTTTCACCTATCTTTTCAGTCTCCTGCTTTGCAAGCTCTTTTCCAAGATTGGACCTTGCTATGTAAACAGACTGCCCGTCAATAACCGAACTTACATTCGCAAAGTAAACCCATTCGAACATGCAATGCGCTTTTCTAGGGCTTTCCGCATATTTCCGGATATCCACATGCCCGTTCCTTACATAGATTAAATGGCCTGGCTCAAGATGCTTGTAATCAGTTACACCGCAGTTGATTAAGGCGTTTGATTCAGAAGAGACAAGAAACATGTCGTCTTTCCATCCATAAACAACCGGGCGGAAGCCGTAAGGGTCGCGAAGAACAATCATTTCTCCAAATGCATTCATGAATGCAATGTTGAAACAGCCGTCAAGCTTTTGGGCAAGCCTCGTGAACACCTTTACAAGATTAGGGCGCGCAGAGCCTCTCAATTCCCTTGATATGTAGTGCATCAGGATTTCAGTGTCTGTGTTGTAGATTATATGGTAATCGGCTTTTTCCATCAAGTGCTGCTTGAGCTCGCTATAATTC
Organism: Candidatus Woesearchaeota archaeon; assembly: GCA_018303645.1. Taxonomy (GTDB): domain Archaea; phylum Nanobdellota; class Nanobdellia; order Woesearchaeales; family GW2011-AR4. The sequence continues at coordinate 4,801 of JAGVXR010000067.1, read as the reverse complement.
GCAAGGTTGCCGTTCCAGCAGAAGCTGAACCACTTCCATTTCCTGCCGTGGTGCCTTTCAAACGGCTGCGCAAGGCTCCTCTCCTCGCTTCCAGAAGTGGCGTACCTTGTGTGCCCTATCCCCTTGTTGCCTGCATATTTCTTGAATATTTCAAGGCTTTGCTGCCTGTCGCTTGTTTTAAAAACCTCATTGACTGTGCCAAGCTCCTTGTATGTGTCAAGAATCTGCATCCTTGATGGATTGTAGGTTGTGACGCCTGCGCTTAATTGCCCGCGGTTTTGCTGGTTGAGGAGAATCTTATAGAGGTAGAACAGAGCTTTGTTGGCCGAGTCGCCGTTTTCTTTTATGTAAACGGCAGCTATGCCGCATTGATGATTTGCCTCACCTGACATGTTCCCCCCATGACAATTTGAACGATGCTTTATTTATATAAATGTTTCGCATTTTTAAGCGGCAATATCTAATTTAAATTGATATAAAATCACATTTGACATGCAGTTAACAATTGTTAAGGCAATTTTTATCAAAAAAATTATAAACAATCGCTAAAGCCATGTTATTAGTGATACTATGGCTAAAATTCTTTTAGTAGGCAACGGCGCAAGAGAGCACTGCATAGCAGAAACTCTGAAAAGGAACAAGGAAACTGAGCTTTATTCTTATATAAAGTCAAAAAATCCGGGCATTGTATCTTTATCAAAAGATTTTGAAATTGGCAATTATAATGATTTGGAAAAGATAAAAATCTATACGGAAAAAATTAAGCCTGACTTTACTTTCATCGGGAATGAAGAGCCCCTTAACAATGGTGTTGTTGATTTGCTGAAAGAGTTGAATACTGATTCTATCGGTCCTACAAAAAATCTTGCAAGGCTTGAGACAAGCAAATCTTTCACAAGGAATCTATTAAAAAAATATAAAATCAACGGAAATCCAAAATTTGAGGTTTTTAATAAAAATAATATAAATGATGCAAAAGACTTCATTGATAGTTTAAATCAATGCGTTATCAAGCCAGATGGATTAACTGGAGGCAAAGGCGTGAAGGTCCAAGGCGACCATTTCTTTACAAAAAAAGAAGCTTTAGAATATTGCAAAGAAGTTCTGCAAACACATCCAATTGTTGTAGTTGAAGAAAAGCTTGAAGGGGAGGAATTCTCTTTACAATGCTTAACAGATGGCAAAACAGCTGTTGCAACCCCCCCTGCACAGGATCACAAGAGGGCTTTTGATGGCGATAAAGGGCCGAACACAGGAGGAATGGGCTCTTATAGCTGTGAAAATCATCTGCTCCCCTTTTTAACAAAAAGGGATGTTGAAGACGGATTAAAAATAACGCAGAAGGTTGCAGAGGCAATTTACAAAGAAACTGGAGAGTTCTACAAAGGCATCATGTATGGCGGATTTATTGTCACGAAAAATGGAGTTAAACTGCTGGAGTACAATGCAAGATTCGGAGACCCTGAAACTATGAATGTTTTGCCGCTGATGGAAACCGATTTTGTCGGGGTTTGCAATGCGATAATAAACCAGAAATTGCATCAAATAAAAATAAGATTCCAGAACGAGGCAACAGTCTGCAAGTACCTTGTGCCAAGGGGCTATCCGGATAATCCGGCTAAAAGCGGGAAAATTGAAATCGGAAAAATTCCAAAAGATGCCAGAATTTATTATGCTTCCGTCGAGCAAAGAGAAGATGGGCTGTATACCACGAGCTCAAGGGCGGCTGCATGCGTCGGCATTGCTGAAAATCTGGAAAAAGCGGAAAAAATTGCGGAAGAAGCAACAAAATCAGTTAAAGGAAAATTGTTCCATAGGGGGGATATCGGAACAAAAAAACTGATTGAAAAAAGAGTAAGGCACATGAAAGAGGTTTTATCACCAAATAAATAATCAAAAAATTTAAATATTATAAATAAAATTCACCATCATGGCAAAAAAAAGAGTCAAAACAAAAGCTAAAGCTATTTCTAAAAAGACTATTAAAAAAGCTAAGATCCAAAAAAAGGATGAAAAGCCGACCGAAGCCCCAATGCCTGTAAAAGATGTGTTGAAAGAGCTGGAAATTCTGACGGAAAAAAGCAAAGAAATGGGCGCAATAGAGAAAAAGGAGGAAGCCATAGAGAAAAAAGAATCTGCAATAATGGCTGAAGAGAAGAGGATTGAGAAAGAGACGGAGAAAGTCGAGAAGATGGAAAAGGAGATCAAAAAGGAGGTTAAGCAACAGCCATTAAAGCAATTTACCATAAAAGACCTGAACAAGGGCATTATAGGCGCTTTTATAGGAGTTGTTGCGCATTTTGCGTTTATTTACGGCAAGCAAATAGCAGAGCAGATTACTACAATAAGGGCAACTGTACTAATCATTTTCTCCTATATCTTAATAATTATTCTGATGTATGAAACCGGCTACAGGGAGATAAAGGAAAAAAGGCTTCTTGGGATACTGCCGAAAAGGGCAACGGCAATATACATAACGTCTATAGTTATGATTCCCATAATATTCTTTATGTTTAACCAAATCAATATTTCAAACCCCATTGAACTGTACAGGCAGATTGCAGTGACATCAGTACTTGCATCTGTGGGTGCCGGCACAGCTGACTTGATTGGAAGGGATTAGAAAGGTTTTTATTTATTGCTTGAATCTAATTCTCTATGAAAAACCAGTTAAAAGAATCAATCCTCGAAAAGCGCAATTCATTGACAAAAGAGGAAATAATCGGGAAAAGCAGGAAAATACAAGATAATCTGTTCAATCTTGAGCAGTATAAAAAATTCAAGACAATAATGTTCTTCGTTTCTTTCAACAGCGAAGTCAACACACATGAAATGATAAAGAATGCTTTAGGGAACAAAACAACTGTTGTGCCTAAAGTTGAGCAGCATGAAATCGAGCCTTCTGTCATCATAGACTTTGACAATTTGATGCCAAGCAAACTTGGAATTCTTGAGCCGATTGAAGCGATGAAGATTGCATATAAACACATTGACTTGGTTTTGGTGCCTGGCATTGCTTTTGACATGGAAGGGCACAGAATCGGATATGGCTATGGCTACTATGACAAATTCCTTAAGAAAGTGCCGAAAGCAGTGAAAATAGGCTTGTGCTTTGACTTTCAGGTTGTTGACAAAGTCCCAAGGGAAGAGCACGATGTTCCTGTTGATTTGGTTGTTACGGAGAAAGGGATTGTGGAGTGTAAGAAATAACCACTCAACTGCCATAATTTCAAAAAATTTTATATATAAGCTGTTTCAAGTAAGGTTTATGCTTGCTTTTTTTGTTGGCGACGAGCGTATAAAACAAGTTAAGAACAATCCTAGGGCTATGCATTGGTCGCAAAGTTACCTTGAGGAGGTTACAGACGCAGAAGTTCTTTCCGAAAACCATGACTATGTCCTTACAAGAACAAAATTTTTGGCTCCTGTAATGATAAAGCCTTCGCCCTTTAGAACAGAGGAAATAGGCGAAACCTTCCGATTCATTACGCAAACAAAGCAGAACGCACATTCTGATGATGGTAAGCTGTATTGGGCTAAGATTATTGGGTTGGCTAAACAAGCTATTGAACATAACTATGGAGAAAGGTGCGCCCTTCATGAAGACTACACTTTGCGGGTGCGTGACAACCTGTCCAGAGCTTTTGTCAATCTTCGCGTTTATCCCGAGGAAAACTTCCTGATGGATATGATAGCTGCTTCAGTCGAGCTTATGACTAATCCATCAGAATACACCATGGAGGCATCAAGGAACAGCCTTAGAAATGGCTGGTGGGATCCTCGTTTAAAAAAAGAGAAAAGGACAAGAACTCTTGACGAGATGATTGAATCAAACCGCGCGGATGAGATTGAGCTTACCAGAAACGGCAAAAAATCCATAGTCCGTATTTCAAGCCTGAGCGACATCAATTCTCTTTGTTATGATGGTGTGGTAGGAATGGAAGAAGTTAAAACAAACTATCTTGGCGAAGTTGCACTCCAAAGCACATTTTTACTTTTCAAGACAAAACTAATTGAGTGCTCAGTGCCTTACAGGACATGATATCAAAAATGTTTTTCTTTAAGAAAAAATGCGCGAGCCGAGATTCGAACTCGGGTGAGAGCCTTTCTGCTTGAATGGCAAGGCCCTATCATAGCCACTAGATCACTCGCGCATAAGCAAATGGGCCTGACCAGATTCGAACTGGTGACCTACACCGCTCTTAAATTATTTGTAAGGGTGTTGTCATAACCGCTAGACCACAGGCCCGGAATGGGATTTTGTATTTGGAAAGTGTATAAAAAGGTTGTGCTGTCAAACCGTCACCAGCAGCTTGGAGCTTCCGCAGTAGAAATAGCTTCTTGCATTATCGAGATTAAGGTGCCTTTTTATCCTGCTAAGCTGCTTTTTTGCCTTCAAAATCCTGTAGGAGCACTTGACTTCGTACAGGTCAAGCCTGCTTCCTTTCTTTGCTATGATGTCAATCTCTCCAATAGAACGCTTTGAGCGCTTTAAGGGAACTTTTAAAGACAGAGAATCATAGTTATGCTTTATCTTGTTGCTTAACTCCAAAACATACCTATCGTGCTTGGACAGCTTGATGGTTTTCACCACTGGCAAAATTTTTGTATTGGTGGTTTATATAAGTTTCGGTTTTAATCGGAAAAAGGGAAATAATTCCAGACATCGTGCATCTTGGAGTATATTATTGACTCATATTCCTTGATGTAATCGGAAAATTTATTTCTTAATTCCTCCATCAATCTGTAAAATTCATCAACATTCTCGCAAATAGCCCTGAATTCCAGCTCGCAATAGCCG
>JAGVXR010000039.1 GCA_018303645.1 Candidatus Woesearchaeota archaeon | reverse complement strand
GAGCACCTGTACTTTGCAGCTATCTTCCTGCAATGGTTGCATCTTATAATCTCCAATTTTGCGCACTTTGGGCACATGAACCTTGTAGAGCCTATGGTGTTGGTTATTCTCCTATTGCATGAGTTGCATACTGCATGTTCTGCCATTTTGCTTGGGATAAGAATTTGGTTTAAAAAGGTTGTTGTTTATAGGTAGATATTTATACAAAAACATCTATGGTATAGTTATGAATATTGATCCTTCTGCTGGAGAAGAACTCATAGGAGAATATTTTAAAGAGAAATCTATAAAGTTTGAAAGAGAATCTAAAATATCCAAACTTGATGGGGATTATGCAGATTATAGGGTAGCTGATTTTTATTTGCCAAAATACAAAGTTTATGTTGAATTTTTTGGTAAATGGAATGTACCTAAAGATAGGGAAAAATATAGAAAAAAGAAGGAAATTTACGAAAAAAATAGGATACCTTGTGTTTACCTCTACCCAGATAATTTAGGCATATTAGATTTTATTTTTAATAGAAGACTAAGAGAAGTTCTTAGTAAATATCCGAATTTAAAACTTCAAAAATTTTTGTATAATTTAAATATCATTTTTGATAGGTATGGTCTATGGTTAATAGCATTGATTATAGGCATATATTACACAAAAGATGTAAAAATTAGAATAATTCTATCTATTCTCTTAATTTATTCTTTATATTTAGTTATGAAATCTACATTTTTTAAGAAATGAATTAACATTGTATGATTTTGTTTTCTTCATCAACCTTGAAAACCTCCCCCATAAACTGCTGTATTGCGTAAATATTAGTCCTGCAGTGGTTTGTTATTTCAGATGTTTTAATTGAACCATTAACTAAAGCCATGAATGGGAGTATCTGGTCTGCAAGATGCCTGTCAACAGGCGCTTTGCTTTCAATTTCCTTTATCAAGTTTTTAGCAGCTTCCTCCCCGACTATTTCAGCCTTTTTGCCCTGCTCTCCCAATGCATCTGCCCCGAGCCTTATAGGGTTGTTTTCATCAATGTCATCTTTATTTTTCGAGAAAATTGCCCAGAGAGTTATGCCGGACCCAATTGACAGCGTATCCTGGTATTCAGAGCTTATCTTTATGGGAGCATTATACTTTTTGCCCAAAATTGCCTGTGCTGAATGCGCCTGCCTTTCGGCAACTCTTGCGCTTTCCAGATTTCTTGATGCGTGCGATACTCCTTTAATTTGAATCAGATGGTGCTGTTCAAGCAAATTATATGGATGGATATTTTGCTTTAAATGCTGTTGAAATTCGTCAAAACCGGAAAAATCGTTTAGCTTGAACTTCGGATTTATTTTTATCTCCACTTTGCCGTTGCCTTTGGGGTAATATCCTCGCTTCAGCAACCTTGCCTCTATTTTTGCAAATCTTTGCAATTGCGGCAGCAAAACATTGCTGAAGTAGTCAAACGGCTGGCTCCATTTTGTGTCTGTGCCCCCTGTTGCAGATATTGTCATTGGCTTGCTGGCAAACATGGCCGGCAGCAATAAAGCCTGAAGCAATAATGTTATAGAACCTGCAGTTTCTATGTCAATTTTCAGATTTTTTGCAACTATCTTTTTGGGATAATATTTCAGGCATAAGGAGCCAAGCTCAGCGCCTTCTGCTCCTGCATTGCAAAGCTCCTGTAGTGATTTGACACAATAAAGGTGCTGGTTTTTCAATCCGGCATCCTTGCGCCCTTTCCTTATGTCAAAAATCTCAAATGGCTTTTGGGTGATTGTGGAAAGGGCTAAAGCTACGCGGACGATAGCACCACCACCTTCCCCCCAGTTACCATCAATTTGTATCAAGAGTGTAAATACCTCGTTTTATCTTCTTTATTCTCTTTTGCTCAAGGAAGAACCTTATATATCTACCTGCCATGTCATAGCTTCTTCCACTTTTTACTATTTCCTTGGCCAAATCACTATATTTAAAAAATCCTTTGTTTTTAATAGTATTTTCAATAAAGTCTAAGGACTCATTCTTTGCTTTTCCATTTGGTAATTTTCTAAACTGGTAAGATTTTATCATTTCTCGTAATTTTTGCCTTTTTCTATCTAAGTTAAAACCAATTAATTCAGCGAATTTCTTTAGTTGGTCTTGCTGAGCAATCTGAATTCTCCATTTAGCAGTTAAGTTACCATTCTTGCTATTATAAATTCCTTCTGGATACAATCTAGCATCAATTCCTAATTTTAAAAGCAATAATTGTTCACCTGATAATAGGTTTTGTCTAATATTGTCAGGAAGCTGGAATCTAACCCATCTTTCAGAAGGAATCTCTATTGTTGAATAGTTTATATTTACACTTCTAGTTATTCTTACTGCTCTTTTTCCATGCTTATCGAAGCAAACATCTCCTTCATCATCAAATACCCTTCTAAGATAAGGTATTTGAATTTCTTTATTGCCTAGAAGGATATCTTTTGGCAAATGGGAGTTAGCTAACCTTTTATCTCCTTTAGGAACACCACTTAATTCTAAAGCTCTTCCAATAACAGCTGGAAATTTTGTGATATGCGATCCATTATTGAAATATGTCCTAGCCTCAAATTCTCCAAAAACTTCCTTGCATAAGCTGACTAATCTTTCATGAAGTTCTAATTCATATGCACAATATTGGGCTGGTGAAGTCTGATTCTTATCTATGTGCCCATCCGATAAAAAAGCAGCCCTAATTTCAGCTCCTTCCTTATTATGAAGTTGAAATGGTAATTTTGGCTTTAATCCAGAAACCTCTATAATTTTGCTATTAATATCATCTAATGGGTAAATAACATAATTTGATATTTTGTATAACACCTTTATCTGAGGGCTACATTTTCCTTTGCTACATGCAGAAATTGTTTTTCTTCCTATACTAAGTACTCTTCCTAATTCACAATAGTTACCTGCTTTTTTAACAGCTTTTTCAAATATTTCTTTTTGAAAATTGTTATCTAATTCTAAGTAATGCCCTTTGTACAAATCATACCAATGAATGATAGTTTTCACTTCTGGACACTCATTTATATAAGTCTTTAAACTGTGTTCTATTTTTTGATTAATATTTGAAATCATTTTTAATCACGCTCTTTTTTGGTTGAAACTGCATAAAATGATTTTGCTGAAAGCGAAAGACTTAATTTGGCAGTTGAGACATTTTATGAGATTAAAATATGAAAATAATAAAAAATGAGCAGAATTAGTTTATAAATATGACGTGAGGATGTCCAGTGGTATTATTTATGGAATATTTATAAAGTATTACATATTATCAATCATAAAATGAGATTTGCCACAGTACTATTAACTTGTATGTTACTTCTTACAGCATGTAATATAGGATATAATTCTATACAAGATATTACTTTTTATCCTGAAAAATATGAAGGCAAAATTGTGAAAGTAAAGGGAACTTCATGCCTTTCAATTGGATTTTTGGGAAATAGTTATTTATGTTTACAAGACCAATATGAAAATATAATAAAGTTAACTGAGTCCTGCGGAGGTCAATTCAGCGATAGTTTTCCTGGCAAAGAATATATCGCATATGGGCATTATAGTAATGGATGGATAAATTGTTTAGTTCCTATTTATAAAGAAGGTAATGAGCCACCAAAAGTAAAAGAGTATGAAGGTGGTAAATTAACGCCTGAAGGAGTAATAGTAACAAGTTCTAAATGCAAAAATGTTGTCAAAGAAGGTAATTTAGAAAAATGTGCTGATTGATTCCATCAATCCTAATCATAAGATAAAAGAAAAAGCCTTTAATTATAAAGATTGTTAAATTTTCTGTACATCATCTAAGCCTGCATCCAAGCCGCTAAGCCCGTCAGTGCTTAAATCCTTTTCAACGCTGTCAACGTTATTTAAGCCATTGCCAACAGCATCTACAGCGGTATCTCCTGTTGCCGTAATGGTTGCCGGCGCCTTTTCCATTACATCTGGTTTTTTTTCCATTACAGGCTCTTTTGCAGCCTGTTGGCATGCTGCAACAGAAATAATAATCAAAACAAGCATCGATAACAATATTTTTTTCATAAGTTACCACCTATTTGGATTGTTACTTATATTCAATATTTAAATCTTTCTCATCAAATAAAAAAATAAAAAATTAAATCAAGTTGAAGCTGCTGCTTCTGTGCTTGATTCAGTTGTTTCATCTGTCTCTGCTCCATCTGTGCTTGCAGATGTATCCTGGGCAACTTCAACCTCAACTTCTGCAGATATGTCCGCTTCAGAATCAGCCTCTTTTAGTTTCTTGACAATTGTCTTTAATATGCCATGGGCTTCCTTTACAGCATCTCTTGCCTCCTTAAGAAGAGTATTTACCTCGTCAGCTGCTGCCTTTATCTGCTCATTGGTTGCATCGCCTGCCTTTAAGTCAAGCACTGCAGACAGTTTAGCCTGTGCCTGTGTGTACTTGTCCTTTGCAGCTGCAATCTTCACGCTGAACTGGCTTATTTCTGCGCTTACATTAACTTCTATTCCTTTTTCCTTTGCCTCTGCAAGCACGTTGTCAAGCCTCTTCTCAAGCACTATTCCTTGGTTCACAAGCCCTTCAACCCTGGCTGATACAACTCTTTCAGCAAAAAGCCTTGTCAGGTGCTTGAGCCTGTTCCACTTCTCTCTGAGCTTTTTTGCAGCCTCTTTTATCTGCTCTTTTGTTGTTGCAGCCTGTGCGTCAGCCTTTATTGCATTGATTTCAACAATCTGTGCGTCTATCTCTGCTGTAATCTTTGCTTCCCTGTCATCAGGTATATTTTTGCTTTCCTGCACTTTTGCCTTTATCTTTTCAAGGTGCTTTATCAGGGCATCAGCAGTCTTCAGCAAGTAGTTTTTGGCGTGCTCCAAGGAAGCTTTCTCATCTTTTTTGTCTCTTGCCTCTTTTAGCTTTTGCCTTTCATCTGTCAATTGTTCTGTCGCCTCGTGAAACTCGTCTTCTGCTTTGTCAAACTTTTCTCTGGCCTGTGCAAGCATTGCAGTTGATATTTCCCTCCTGTCAAGATCTTCTGCTTTTTTTACCTTGACAACTTTAAGCGCTTTTAACTCTGCCTTCATCCTTTCCTTGTCAAGCTTTGCCATAGCCTTCAATTCAGCCCTGTTCAAAGTGGAGAACTTCTCTATTTCTGTATCATTCAAATCAGAAACCTTCTCAAGATTGTCTTTATCAAGCTCTGCCATTCTTTCAATCTTCTCTTCGCTTAGCTTGGATATCCTTTCGAGCCTTTCCTTTTTCAGCTCTGCAATCTTTTCCAGATTTTTTATGTTAAGTGCTGCCAGCCTTTCAATCTGCCTTTTGTCGAGCTCAGCTATTTTCTGCAGCCTTTCATTGCCTAAATTAGAAACCCTGTCAAGCTTTTCAGAGTCCAAAGCTTCTATTTTGGCTCTGTGTTCCTCCCTCAGGACTTTTATCCTTTCCAGATTGTCTTTTTTTCTCTCTTCAGCTTTAGCCCTTATCTCTGTTCTTGTTTTTAATACATCGCTCTTTATTTCTTCTTTGGTCTTTATTTCCGTTCTTGTATCATCTTTAGAGCCTTCCTCGGCAAAAGCCAAAGGCGCTAAGCTGAACAAAAATATAGCAATAATTACAAACGCAATAGTTTTTTTCATTTTTATTACCTCCGAATTATATGAGGAAGTCAGCGAAATCTGTTATTTCGCGCTACCTCCAATTTGTTAATTTTGAATTTTTTAACTTAATCCTGCAATGTGTGCAGGCTATTTTATTTATAAACAAACTTTTTTTGTATAAGATTTAAAGATTTTTTAGGGATTTTAAAACTTTACGAAGCTTTATTTTTTCCTCTTTAGCTTTAAAAAAGCCATTTTAGGCTTATTTCTGCCTTAAAGCCATTAAAATAATTTATTGATTCCAAAATATTTTTATAGATGCATAAATTACATATTTATATGCAGGGGACTAAGATTTTTGCTTATCTATTTGCAGTGTTGTTTTTAGCTGGCATTGCAAATGCAGCAGCTATACACGGCACCATATATGACTTGTCTTTGAAGAAAGTTAGCAATGCAAGAGTTGAAATAGATACATCGCCAAAGCAGGTAATGGTTGCGCAGAATGGCTCTTACTCTTTTAACGTGCCGAACGGCTTTTACACAATCAAGGCGCAGCTAATGCAGAAAAATGCCGTAATTGCCTCTGTGCAGGAAAATATCACAATAAAGCAGGACGGCTCCTATATTCTTGATCTGATTTTATTTCCGGATGTGGAAGAAGGTGTTGAGGAAATTAATCTTGATATCAATGAAAATGTTTTTGAAAATCGGAATGGTTCTGCTTTTGCTGTTATAATTATTGTTTTTATCGTGCTGGCAATTGGAGCATTTTATCACATTAAAAAAAAGAAATCAAAACAAAAAGTGGCAAAAGAAGAAGCAAAACAGGAGCAGGGAGACGATGATTTAAACCAATTGATAAAAATAATCAAGAACGAGGGCGGCAGGGCCACCCAAAAGGAAATAAGAAAGCAGATTCCATTGTCAGAGGCTAAGATAAGCCTGATGATAGCGGAGTTGGAGCATAAAGGAATTGTTGAGAAAATTAAAAAGGGAAGGGGGAATATTATAATTTTGAAGAGGAAATAAAATGGAATTAAGAAAATTAAGTAGAAATTTTTTATTAGTTTTTGTTATTTTATATTTAATAAGTCTTAATTATTTTTATTACTTTGGTGGATATAATTATGCAGGTGGGACTATTGAAGCAAGCGTACATGCATTAATATTTTCTATTATACTGGGTCTCTTATTTGGGTATGTTAGATATGCCACAGATAAGTGTTTAGAACAGAATAATTATACAAAAATTAAATTTTTCTTTATTGGTTTATTTGGTTCTGTTATTATAAGTTTTATTACATTTATCTTATTCTATTTAACAGAGGTAAGGGGAGCTTATGCTGGCGAAGCAGGACTTGGTATTATAATCATTGCTTTTTATCTAGTTATTTTTATTATTGTAACTTCAATATTATGTACTTTATACAGCTATTCTTTGTTTAAATTAAAGGAAAAATACAAATTCAGAAAATTAATTTATTATGGTATAATAATCGTACTTGTCATTTTAATAACTTCATTTTTTATTTTGAATGCTGCATATGCAAGAGGAAAAAGTTACTCTAACTGTTTGTTTAGAGACAAGTATGCTGCTTCACAATGTGTAGCTGAGTTTAGTTTAGCCCAAAAAAATCCTTTTTTGAATTGAGCTTTTCTTGAAAAGGGGATGGTACAATATTTTGATGATATATTATGCGAAAATCTAAATTCAAAAAAGGACCCGCAGGGTTTATATTCGAGCCATTACATTAAAAATATCATAGATAGTTGTCATAAAAAGTATAGTGAAGTTGTAACTGGAGGTATGACTTACCCAAATAAATAAAGATGAAATTCAAAAAAATAAAATCCACTTATCTTATCAGGCTTGAAAGAGGAGAAAAAATAATTGAGACCTTAAATCAATTTTGTGCAAAACAAAAAATCAAATGCGGCTATTTCTTCGGTATAGGCGCCTTGGGGGAAGCTGAGCTTGCCCATTACATAGTTGAAAATAAAAAATACACTTCAAGAAAATACAAACAGCCGTTGGAGATAACAAACATGGCTGGCAATATAACCATAATAAACAGGGAAGTTTATCTGCACTGCCACATAACTTTAAGCGATGAAAAAATGGGAGTAATTGCAGGTCATTTGAAAGAGGGCACAATATCGGCAACATGCGAGATTGTTTTGGTTAAATTAAGCGCGGCAATAAACAGGAAATACGATGATTTTACGGGATTAAATTTATTGGACATATAAAACAAAAGCCTTATAAACAATAACCGATATATTCATTTAAAGGGGGTTGTTATGAGCGCTGAAAAAGAGATAGTTAATTTTTGGTACAACAAGAATGGGCTTTTCACTATAAATAATATAAAAACAAGCAGCAATCGCGATGCCGGAATTCTTGCTTTGAAGTTCGACAATGACAGGGTTAACGAGGTTTTTCATATTGAAGTAAGCTGCTCGCTAACAAACAATATTGCAGAGACTACAAATCTTGAGAAGTCAGTCAGCATTATTGTCAATGAAAAATTTGATGATAAAAATATACTTGATGCAGTAAACAGCCACATCAAAAATTTCTCCATTCAAAAAAGCAAGATAAAGAGGATAATGATACTTGGCGCTGTTCCAAAGTCAAGAAAATCAGAGATTATACGCAAGTTCAACGAAAAGGAAGTTGAAGTTATTGAATTTGAAAACATTCTTTATGACGTTCTTGAGAAGCTTGACACCCAATATTACAAAAATGACATAATAAGGACTTTGCAGCTGGCAAAATTCCTGCTTTTAAGCGAGCCTTCAAAGATGGCTAAGATGCTTGCCAATGACTCTTTTACATCCAATTCAAGAAAGGAGTTTTTGTCGAATATTTTCTCTTTTACATCCAATTCAAGAAAGGAGTTTTTGTCGAATATTTTGAGCAATGATGACATTGTCAAGGAGTTTAGAAAAACAAATATTGAAAGGTTAAGTGCAATTTTAAGAAGTTCTGGATTAAAAGCATCAGAATTGGCTGAGATGCTTGAAAACAATGTCCTAAACAAGAAGACAAGGAAAATGTTTTTGAGTTCATTGATGGAGCAGGAAGCAACAAGAAAAGGCATAAGCAAGCAAAAGAGAGTAAAGAAAGTGAACGTGCCTTTGGGAAAATTTTTTTAGAAATTCTAGCCTTTCCTCAGCATCTTAACAACAGAGTCAACAGCCCTTGCAGCATACTCCTCAATCCTTTTCTCTGCCTGCTGCCATGTGATGTTCGGGCCTGAAATTCCCAAAGAAACCGGCTTGCCATATTCGCATGACAAATCCATCAGCTTTTTTGCTATTGCATGCGCGATGACCATGTCGTGGTCTGTGCCGCCTTTGAGGATTGTGCCTATTGTTACAACACCATTAATATCTTTTTGCTCCAATAACTCTTTGACAGCTAAGGGTATCTCAAAAGAGCCTGGCACTTCGATAACCTTCACAATTTTGGCTCCTGCTTCTTTTGCCCTTTCAATTGCCCTCCTACTCATTTCTCCTGTTATCTCGTGATTAAATGTTGAAACAACCATTCCAAGCTTTTCCATTTCACACCTTTATAGAGCCTTCATCTTCCTTGCCCTGCCTTCTTCCCATTCCTGCATATTTTGTGAGTTCTGTCTTGCCTTTGAGCAATACCAATGCATTTAAAGCATGCTTTTCTGCCCTGTTTTTCGCAATGCTATATAATTCTTTTTCGCTTTTTGCTTCATCCATATGAACAAAAACCTCCAAAATGTGCCTGTTTGTCATTAGCTGCACTGCCTGCAAGCCAAGAGCCGCCTCATGGGCGCACTGTTTATCGATGGGCTTGGGGCCAGCCATGCCCAAAGCAACAACAATATCACATTTACTCTCTTCAATCAGCTTTTTGCACGCAACAGGCAAGTCCTTGAAGCCAGGCACCGTATATCTCTCAATTTTATAATCAGAATTTTTTTTGATTGTGCCTATTGCAAATTTAGCCATATCCACCCTTGCAAATGTTGTGTCTGCAATGCCTATTTTCATGCTAATTCAACCTTCACTTTGTCGCCATCTTTAAGATTCAGCTCTGACTTAAGATGGACGGGCGCGATAAATTCTATAATGTTTTTATGCTTTGTCAAATCCGGCACTATGATTGAGCCGTTTATATCCTGAATCCTTGCCTTATAGCAGCTTGCGCCTCCAAATGCTTTATTTTTTGCTTTATTTTTTTGTCTAATCCCGCCAATTTTTGTTGGTTTTAATTTTTTAAATATGCTTATTTGTTTTTTATTTATCCTTAAATTTAGAGTTCCTGGGTAAGCCTTAAAGCCCAGCTTTTTCCTGATTTCATTCTGGTAGTGCGGCATTGACATAAAAAAAGTTCCTTCTCCCAAGCCCCTGACAATAACGCCGCTGAAAGCAATTTGTTTGGCCGCCATAAAGCGTAGTAGCATAACTTTGCTTATAAAGATTATGGGGATGCTTAGATTTTAATAAAGCCTGTTTTGGCAGCTGAATAAGCTCCGACTATTATAAAAACTTCGAGAAATATGATAAAAACTCCAATGTTTGCATTTTTGTCTTCTACGGCTGCAACAACACCTCCAGCAATGCTTGGCGGGTTTTTTTCAGTTGAAGATTTTGTTGCATTTTCTATGGTTGTGTCTGCCCTTTCAGTTTGTTTAATTGCACTCACTATATGTGCTTTTATTTCTTCAACGCATCCCTGAGTAACTTCCGGTTTTTTAGTTGGAAATGCGCATTGGCTTGCATCATGGCATTTTCTATTTTTAAGGCCGTTGATGCATCTTGACCAATCTTCACATTGCCAACTGGATATGCATGTTACGCCTCCTCCGCCTCCAGAACCTCCGCCACTGCTGCTTCCACCAGAGCTTGAGTCGCTGGAGCAGTTTGTTGTTTTGCCGGCATCATTGTAA
>JAGVXR010000030.1 GCA_018303645.1 Candidatus Woesearchaeota archaeon | reverse complement strand
CAAATAATTTTGATGATGGGCGCACATGTAATAAAGGTTGGAATGAGCCTTCTTGTCATTGACTTGATGAAAAAAAGAATAATAACGCATGTTGCAATGAACGGCGCAGGCCCTATTCATGATTTTGAACTTGCGCTTATAGGGGAAACATCGGAGTATGTTGAGCAAACCATTGAAGACGGCACATTTGGAATGATTGAGGAGACTGGAAGCATACTGAATGAAGCAATCAAAGAGGGTGCTAAAAATAATTACGGGATGGGGTATGCAGTCGGAAAGAAAATAAATGACTTGAATTTGCCAAATAAAGGATACAGCATATTGTACAATGCTTACAAACTAAATATTCCTGTTACAGTTCATGCCGCAATCGGCACTGATATAATACACCAGCATCCAAATTGCGATGGTGCTGCTGTTGGAAAGACAAGCTATCAGGACTTCAAGATTTTTGCCGAGAGCGTGAGCAGGCTCGAAGATGGCGTAATTTTAAATGTTGGATGCGCTGTGATTCTGCCTGAGGTATTTTTGAAGGCATTGACGATTGCCAGGAATCTTGGATATAAGGTTGAGAATATCACAGCAGCAAATTTTGACATGATCAATCATTACAGGCCAAGGGAAAATGTGGTGCAGAGGCCGACTTCATTGGGCGGAAAAGGATTTATAATAATAGAGAGGCATGAAAAGACAATTCCTACATTGCACAGGAAAATTGTTGATTTAATTAAAAAATAAAATGAAACAAAGGCTGTTAAAAATTTTGGAGCAGTTCAAAAACAAGAAAATTCTTGTTATAGGGGACATCATGCTTGACAAGTACATATGGGGCGATGTATCAAGGATAAGCCCTGAGGCGCCTGTGCAGGTTGTTAATGTAATGAGAGAGACTTATGAAGCAGGAGGTGCAGCGAATGTCGCAAACAATGTGTCTGCGCTTACAGGGAATGCTTTCATGGCAGGCATTGCGGGAAATGACGAGGCAAAGAGAATTTTGCTGGATGAATTAAGCAAAAAGGGCATTGACACAGGCGGCATTTTTCTCGACAAAGACAAGCCGACAACCCAAAAAGTGAGGATAATAGGCAAAAGCCAGCAATTGCTAAGGGTTGATTACGAAAAGAAGGAGCATGTGCATAAGGATATAGAAGGCAAAATGATTTCATTTTTGGATAAAATAATCAAGCAAGTTGATGTTATTGTTGTTTCAGACTACGCAAAGGGCGTGATAACCAAGGCAGTAATCGTCGACCCGAAGCCAAAGCACAAAGACCTGTATGCAAATGTGACTTTGGTAACCCCGAACAATGCCGAGGCAAGCGAAATGACAGGCATAGAGGATGGCGATGAATCTGTACTGGAGATGGGCTCCAAGCTCTTAAAATACCTTAATGCAAATGTTTTAGTAACAAGAGGGGAAAAGGGCATGTCCCTGTTTGAGAAGGACGGAATCACAACACACATTCCTGCAAAGGCAAAAGAGGTTTACAGCATTATAGGCGCAGGCGACACGGTTGTTGCAACTATAGCGCTTGCATTGGCATCGGGAGCTGACTTGAAGGAAGCTGCAACGCTTGCGAACATCGCTGCAGGCATCAAGGTCGGCAAAATAGGGACAGCCTCTGTAAGCATTGAAGAGATCAAAAGAGAAATTGAGGGCCTATGAAAAAAGCTGTTTTTATAGACAGGGACGGCACAATCACCCATGATATCGGGTATGTGCACAAAATAGAAGATTTCAGATTATTGCCAAATGCAGTTGAAGCGCTAAGGCTGCTGAAAGATTTCAAAATATTCATAGTTACCAACCAGTCGGGCATAGGGAAAGGCTTTTTTAAATTAAAATATTTTTTTGAATATAATAAAAAGGTTTTAACCGAATTAAAAAAACACAAAATAAAAATCCAGAAAACATATTATTGCCCGCACAAGCCGGAAGACAATTGCGAATGCAGAAAGCCAAAGACAAAGTTTTTGAAAGATGCTGAGAAAGAGTATGGAATTGACTTAAAAAAGTCTTACGTTATTGGAGACAAAAAAGCTGATGTTGAATTGGGCAGAAACGCAAGCTGCAAGTCAATCTTGGTTTTGACTGGCAATGGGAAGAAGACGAGAAAAGAAATCAAGCCTGATTTTATAGCTAAAGGCTTGTTAGAGGCTGCCAAATGGATTGTTAAAAATGACAAAACCCAATAAAAGAATCAAAACCTTGAACCAATTAATACAAATAGTCAAAAAACTAAAAAAACAAGGCAAAAAAATAGTGACAACAAACGGGGTTTTTGACATTCTTCATTTTGGGCATATAAAATATCTTGAAGATGCAAAAAGGCTCGGAGATGTCCTTATAGTTGGAGTTAATTCAGACAAATCCGTAAAAGAAAATAAAGGCGATAAAAGGCCGATAAACGACGAAAAATCGAGATTGGCGGTTTTGGCGGCTATTGAAAGCGTTGACTATGTTTTCTTGTTTAATGAGAAGGACCCAAGAAAATGGCTGGAAAAAATAAAGCCAGACATCCATGTAAAAGCCGGCGACTATAAAATGGGCCAAATAATTGAAAAAGATGTGGTTGAGGGAAATGGCGGCAAGATTGCGATTGCCAAAGCGCTGAAAGGCTACTCGACAACAAAAACCATAAATAGAATACTTGGCATTTATGGAAAACAATAGCTTTTTAAACATTTTACTATTTTTCTAGGCTATGAAACTTTCGGTTATAATTCCTGTATATAATGAAGAGAATACAATTTTGGAGATTATCAAGAGAGTCAAAAAAGCAAAAACAGGCTGCGCAAAGGAAATTATTATTGTTAACGACTTCTCAACAGACAAGACAAGGGATATCTTAAAAAAATTAAAATACAAGTCAATGAGGGTTTTCTACCACAAAAAAAACATGGGCAAAGGGGCTGCAATAAGGACGGGGCTCAGCATGGCAACAGGTGATATAATCCTGATACAGGACGCTGATCTTGAGTACAGACCTGAAGAATACAAGAGGCTGCTCAAGCCTATAATTGAAAACAAGGCAAAAGTAGTTTATGGCTCGCGGCTAGGGGCCATAAGGAAGAACCTTAAAAATATGTACAAGCTCCATTATCTTGGCAACTTGTTCCTAACCATGGTGACAAATTTGTTGTACAGGGCAAAAATAAGCGATATGGAAACTGGCTATAAAGTATTTACAAGGGAGGTAATAAAAGACATTAATTTAAGAGCCAACCGATTTGATTTCGAGCCTGAAATTACAGCTAAAATACTCAAGAAAGGGTACAAGATTTATGAAGTTCCCATAGGCTTTGCAGGAAGGAAGTTTGAGCAAGGCAAAAAAATAACCTGGATTGATGGGGTAAAAGCACTGTTTTACTTGATAAAATATAGGTTAGTTGATTAAGATGAAACCTGATGTTACTATGTTCTTTCCGGCATATAATGAAAAAGAGAATATCCCAACACTTATTAAAAGCGCTGAGAAAGTGCTTAAGCAAGTTGCCAACAAATACGAAATTCTTGTTATAATATACGAAGGCTCAACTGATGGTACAATAGATGTTGCCAGAAAAATTGCCAAAGGAAAAAAGAGTATGAGGGTTTTAATCCAGCCAAAGGACAAAAAAGGGGTTGGTTATGCAAAAATAATGGGCTTTTCAAATGCAAAATATCCTCATATTTTTTATGCTGATTCAGACAATCAGTTTGACCTTAATGAATTCAAAAAATTCATACCCTTTATTGATAAATATGACATAATTGCAGGCTACAGGATAAACAGGCAAGACCCAAAAATGAGGCTAATAGTGTCAAGGATTTACAATGCATTGATGCACATGCTGTTTAATACCCATGAACGTGATTTAGATTGTGGATTCCGCTTGGTTAGCAAAAGAGTTATAAGCAATATAACCTTGAAATGCCACACAGGAGTTGCGACAACCGAGATTTTAGCTAAGGCAAGGAAAAATGGGTTTAAAATAAAGGAAATCGGAGTTCATCATCATTCAAGAAAATTTGGCAAGACCGTATTTGAGAGTAGACTTTTAAATTTACCCAAGCCTAAGGTAATCATTAATTTATTAAGAGAGATAGCGTTGCTTTATTGTGACCTAAATAAAAAATGAGGATTATAGTCATTTAATGGAGTGCAGTCTAATACAATTCTTTATCCCTTCTTCTATACTTTGTGGTTTTATCTGAAGTTCTTTTGCCATTTTAGTGATGTCAGTTGTCTTGTCCTTAGTTAAATTTATTATTCTGTCTGAACTCCAAGTAGTATTCGCCACCCTGCCATAGACCTCTGTACAGATTCTTAATAAACTTAAAGGTATTCGCAGTTTAACCCTCTTTACATTTAACTCTTTTGCAATAAGGTCTACTAAATCATTATAAGAAATAGGCGATGGCCCCCCTATATTGTAAATAACATTTTTTATCCTTGGGTTTGCCACTTTTAATATTACCCTAATTAAATCACCTACATATACAGGTTGAAGTAACGCTTTTCCGTTTCCTATGATAGGAATAATATAAGAAAGTCTAATTAACTTAACCAGATCACAAATACTATGGTCATTGTCAGTACCATACACTGTATATGGCCTAAGAATTACATACACCAAACCAGAGTTCTTTAATATCTTCTCCCCCCTTAGTTTTGACCAGCCATACAATCCACCAGGATTAAGGACGACATCGCCCGTACTTATAAATATAAATTTTTTCACATGTTCTTTTTTTGCTGCGTCTATTATATTTCTTGTTCCTCCTACATTAACCTTTTCAAAATTTTCTTTTTTGGTGCTGTTTATGACTGCAGCAGCATGAACAATAATATCTACTCCCTTGACTGCCCTTTCCAATGAATCTTTATCGTTCAAATCTCCAAAAACTACTTCGACATCTTTACCAAAATTGTAGTGATAATTTTTCCTGACAAGAGCCTTTACGCTATGGCATTTTCCTACCAAACTTTTAACTAGGTTTTGTCCAATAAATCCAGATGCTCCCGTAACCAAAAATTTAATCATCATGCTTTTTAGAATAATCTCCTAATATAAGCCGCAATATATCTTAGTCTTAAGTAATACCAAATAAACATTTTATCATTATAACTTTCAATCTCTTCCTTGCTTAAGTTTTTATGTTTAAACACAGAGTGGAACGCATCCCATTTATTTAAATCTTTCTCAAATATATCGTCCTTGACATTTTCATAAAAAACAGTTCCTGGATAAGGTGTTGCTACAGTAAAATTAGCAATTGATGTGTTCAAGCGTTTTGCATAACTTATAGTATCAGAAATAGTCTTATGTGTATCGTCAGGATGACCAACAATATAAAAGGCACACACCTTAATATGCTTTTTATCACAATAATTGATCATCTCTTCTTGGTGCTTAATAGTAATTGGAATTCTATTATCTGCTCTTAGAACTTCCTCACTTGCAGATTCTATTCCGACCTTAACTGTCCTCATTCCAGCTTTATGAAAAAGATCAATCATTTCCTTATCTAAATGATCAAGCCTAGTTTCGCACATCCAGTTAATCTTTACTCCTCTGTTGATTATCTCTTGAGCAATTGCTTTTGCATTTTTTCTTATACCTGTAAATAGAGGGTCTCTAAAAATAATAGCTTTAGCATTATATTTTTTTATTAAGTATTCAATTTCATCAACCACTTTTTCTGGTTTTCTAATCTTATGCTTGTCTCCTATGACTAAGTATGGGCAATAGTTACAACGATAAAAACAACCCCTACTTCCTTGCACAAAAAAAGCGGGTTTTCCTTTAATCAACAAGGAATTCCCAAACTTAGAATAATCAAACAGGTCCCAAGCAGGGTAAGGTAAATCATCCAAGTTCACCTCTTTGGATTGTATACTGCCTTTAGGGATTTCACCTGTTTTTGCAATATCTATAAATACACTTTCAGGATCACCAATAATAATAAAATCTGCATAGGGCTCAAATTGATGAAGCATAGCCTTAACAAAAGGCCCCATTACTCCAATTTTAGCGTTAGTTTCTTTTCTAATCCTCTTTATGTACTCCAATTCATTACTACAATCTGCCATAGAAGGCTGGATTAAATATAAATCTGCACCTACAATCTCATTAGTTTTAGCTACTACATTATGACCTTCCTCCCTGAATATTGCGCCAGCGTAGCCATATGACATTAAAGGTAATGTCTCATTCTGTTTTCTTACAAACCTAAAGATCTTTGAGAGCAAAGTATTTCCAGTAGCAAAACCAGCACCAAAACCGCCGGCATAGTCTTTATTCAATACTAGTTTTGGATTCTCTAATGCAAGCAATACAACTTTCATCTTTGACAAATATGCTATGTGGAATTTATATATAAACTTTGCTAAACTTTGAAACGTTAATTTAACGAGCGGTGGAAAACAAAATAGGAATAATTTTAAATATCCAATTAAAACTACAGGAAATAAAAATGAAACGACACAAACCATTTCCAGTTACAGATGCCTACGAGTCCATGTTTGGCTCTAGGGAAGAAGAGACAGAAAACGTCATTCCAAGCATACTCCCATTAAACCTCAACAAGCTCCTTATACATTCTGTGATGGAAAAGGCAAAAAAAGAGAAAAAATGGGTGCTTGCGTTTGTTATCGGAACAAAGCCTTGTTTTTACAAGTTTTACGGCTCTATTGTAGCTGCCAACAAAGCTAAAATTCCAAATTTTGTGATAAACTCAAACCAGCACTATGACGATGTTCTGACAAGGGGGTTAACGGAATTTAATCTGCAAAGCCAGGTTGCATGCAACCTTTCGATAAGGGGCGATTTGGCCCAGAAATCAGCAGAGCTTATTATGAAAACAAGCTGGTTCGCGCGTTACCTGAAAAAAAAATGGCCAAGCGTTACAGTTGTGCCTGTTGTGCTTGGTGACACTATAATGACAGCCATTGTGCCAGCTGCATGGATGTTTTCAAGGATGGAAAAGGCAATACAAGTAGAAGCGGGGTTGCGCTCAATGGCGCCTGAAGTAATGCAGCGCTATAATAAAGTAGACATTGAAACCTTCATAGACCAGCAGTTTTACGGGAAATGGCTTCTGCTGAGAAACGAGCCGTTTCCTGAGCAGTGGGATACATACACGTCAGCTGCAGGCAGCGAATACCTGTTTGCGCCTGTAGAGCTCAACAGGGAGCATTTGATAAGGGAAGGATATCCTGAAAAAAACATATGGGTTGTGGGAGGGGTAGTTGTTGATGCGCTTGAGCTGAAAAGGAAGGAAAAGTCGGAAAAAAGCGTGTTTGATGTTTATCCCCAGCTTGAAAAGGGAAGGTGGCTAAGGGTTGACATACACAGAAGGGAAAATCTGACTCCCAGAAGGTTCAAGGCAATTATAGGGGCGGTTGAAGATTTGGTAAACAGGGGCTATAACCTGAATTTCATAGAGATGAGCGCCACAAGAAACGCGCTTGACCACTATCACCTTAGGAATGTGATGTCCAGGCTTAAAAAACACAAAAATTTCCTCCACACCAATGTGTGGCCGGAATACGCCCATGTTGTTGAATTTTTTGAGTCTAAAAACTGCTTTGCCGCGTTGACTGACTCCGGAGGGGTGCAGGAGGAGCTGAACCTGATAGGAAAAGCATGCCTGACATGCAGGTTAAGCACTGACAGGCCGGAAACAGTGTTTGATGCCAGAAGCAACATACTTGTGCCGCCAATCAGCAGAGAATACATAATGAAACTGATAATGGATGTAACTAAAAATGAAGCCTTGATTAAGAGAATGGGAAATGCCAAAAAATTGTACGGCACAAACGTAGGCTATAAGCAGATATCGGTTCTTTCTAAACTGATGAAAAAGGGTGAAAGGCCGTTCAAATGGGCTCATGAAGCGCTTGGGCTGTGGAAAGAGAAATCAAAAGGCATTGAGTATTTGTGAAATATGAAAAAGATTAACCCGCATATAATTTTTGTTACTTTCATTTTTATATTAAGCTTATTCTTTCTTAAAAGCATTCTCCACAAGGGAGTTATATTTGATAATATCCATTATATAAATGACTTGACTTTTCAATCTTACAATGTAAAAGAGTCATTAAAGAATAAAGAATTTGCATTATGGACGCCTTATTTTTATGCAGGGCATCCTCTGCTTGCAATACCTGAATATTACATGCTTGATCTTAATTTTTTGCTGATTTATTTGTCTAAGAGCATATATTTGGCCATGAATCTTGCAGCTATTCTGTATTTTTTCCTTGCAGGCTTGGGGATGTATTTATTGATAAACAATCTTGTTAACAGCAAAAAGGCCGCTTTTATATCCGCTGTTGTTTATATGCTCAACGGATTCATGCACTCGTTTATTATAAGCGGGCACATAAACATACTGGAAGGCTATGCCTTGATTCCATTCATCTTTCTTTTCACCCATAAGGCATTAAAGGGCAGGGAATGGGTATTTTACAGCATATTGGCAGGGATATTATTTGCATTGCAGATTTTATCCGGAAGCATGATTATATTTTTTTACACTGCTTTTATAATACTGGCTTATTTAGCCTTTAACCTGATTAGTAAAAATTTTGCAGGCATATTGATGAAATCTGTTTTTATCGGGGTTATAATGGCAGCCATAGCATTAAGCCTGGCGTCGATAAAGCTTTTGCCTGTTATTGAGTTCACAAAAATGTCAAGCAGGGCAGTTAATGTATCTTTCAATGAGTTTTTGGGGCAGCCGATAGAATTGCATGATATTGCAAGAGTGGCTATCACAAATATCGGCTATTACGGCATGTCGGCAGCAATTGGAATAACCGGGTTTATTCTGATGATTTATGGTTTTTTCTGCTGTAAAAAGAGAATTATTGTGTTTTCAATTTTCCTTGTTTTATTCTCATTATTGTTTGCGTCCGGGACATTTGCAGCGGATTTGATGTACAAAACACCGGGATTTAACAGGATGAGGCATGCGGAAAGGGCATTGGTGCTTTTTGCTTTTGCAGGCCCTATCCTGGCTGCCTATGGATTTATTTTATTATCCGACAAATTGAAAAAATACCCCCTTTGCCTGAAATATGAAAATCTGCTCTTTGTCTTGGTGGTCTTCCTTATGCTTCTGGAGCTTCTTTTTTTGCAGAAAGCGCCATTATCGGCAAAAATCATAGAGCCAAAAGACATAAAGCTGCTTGATTATGTAAGTGATGACAACTCCATTTTCAGGACGATAAATCTCGCCCAAAAAGACATAATAGGCGCTGCCGGCTACAATTATTATGCACAAGAAGGGATATCAGAAGTCAAAGGCGGTGGCGGCATCTGGGTTAATGATTATGTTGGGTTTGTCGCTATAGCCCAGCAAGCATTGAATGCAAAAATTTTCAGCATATTGAATGTGAAATATATTGTTTCTGAAGGCAAATTGGAAGCAAGCAATATAACCCTTGTTGGTAAATTTGATGAGTGCAAGGAATGCGCTATGCGGAATGCTTTTGGCCCTTATCTTTACAGAAATGAATTATTTTTGCCCAGGTATTTTATTGTGCCCAAAAGCATATTGGTTTTGGGGGACAGCAACATGGTAAAACAGCTTATTAACGGCATGGTGTTCCAAAATTTGGAGCCTGAAGACGCTGTTTTGGTGGAAGGAACCAAGATTAATGACTATGGCATAGACTTTCTTAAAAAATTCAGCGCTATAATTCTTTTAAAAGACTCCATTGACCAGAACAGCCTTAACAAATTAAAGGAATATGCAGCTTCCGGGGGCAAGATAGTTCCGGATATTTTAAACGGGCAAAACAGCATTTCAAATGGCGATATCAGCGCACTTTTTAACAGCACAAAGCAAGGTTATACAGAAATAGATATAAAGGAATATTCGAACAATAAGGTGGCTTTAGGCTTGAATGGAGAAAAAGGGTGGCTGGTTGCATCTGAAAGATTCGCGCATTTTCCCGGCTGGAGGGCAAGCATAAATGGGAACGAGCTTAAGATGTTTAAAGCAGATAGCGCGATAAGCGCATTGTATCTAGACGGGCTTAAAGGAGAGCTTGTTTTTGAGTACAGCCCGTATTCATACAAAAAGGGAAAATATATTTCTATTCTTGCCTTGTTGATAATTATCATTTACACAGGGCATTTTATTTATAGCCGAACAACAAAGTAATTAGGTATTATAAATAAATAGTTTGTTGTCGGCTATCTTGCCAACCACAACATAAAGCAAATCTTCCAGATTTGCGAACTATTGAAAATCAAAATGATTTTCAAAGAGACCTGATTATTTTTGTGGTTGACAATATAAAAAATACAAGGAAAAATCACAGGTTGATGAGGACTCTGTAAAGGTAAATCCATCCGAGCCTTAGCAGGCTTATTCCGGATTTCCCATATTTTCTTTTAAGCTCCATTGACGGCACTTCAAGAATGCGATAGCCTTTTTTCAGGCATTTCATGCACATCTCTGTTTCTATGTCAAATTTGTTGGATACGAGCTTCAAGTCTTTTGCAACATTTGCTTTTATCGCCCTGAATCCGTTTTGGCTGTCAGAGATTTTGACATTGAAGCGCCAGTTTATTATTTGGTTGATGCACATGCTGAAGAACATCCTCAAAAATTTGTTGAAAGTGCCGTGAAGCTCCATGCTGCCTCCCAGCAGGCGGGAGCCTATCACCATGTCAGCTTTTCCCTCTTTTAAGGGCTTCATAATTTTTGGCATATCTTTCGGTATGTGGGAGCCATCTGCATCTATAAATAATATTATGCCGCCTTTTATAATGCGTATTGCAAGCCTCATCCCGTCGCCTTTGCCTTTTCCACTGTCTATGACGACATTCGCTCCAAGAGACTTCGCTATTTTTCTTGTGTTATCGGTGCATCTTTTTGCAGAAACTAGCAGGATTTCATCGCAATACTGCCTTACTCCCCTTATAATACCGGCAATAGTCTTTTCCTCATTAAAGGCAGGAATAACAACAGTAACTTTGTCTTTCATATTATTGTAAATCGGTAAATGCCACCTATTTATAAAAGTTTATAAATAAATAAAGAAAATTTATTGCTTATGGATATAGTAAAATCCTTGTTTATAGCAGACGTTGCAATTATCTTATTGTCCTTTGTTTTTTATAAGCCATTGCTTATTTTTTTTATAAATTTGCTTGGAAAGAAAAAGCCTGCAAAAAGCAGCCACAAGCCTGAATTGACAGTGATAGTCCCAACCTATAATGAAGAGCGCAATATCAAAAAAAAACTGAGGAACCTAATTGATATAAATTATCCAAAAAAAAAATTGAAAATAATAGTAAGCGATGACTGCTCAACAGACAAAACGGCGGAGATTGCAAATAAATTTAAAAAAATTATTTTGCTGAATGCAAAAGGGCGCAATGGCAAAATAGCAGCCATCAACAATGCTTTAATCCATGCAAAGACAGAAATTGTGGTTTTGACTGATGCGGATGCAATTCTGGAAAAGGATTCAATCAGAAATCTTGTAGGCTATTTCTCAGGAGATGAAATCGGCGGAGTCACGGCAAACATAAAAATTGATGTTAAAAACAGCTGGTATTCCTACGGGCAAAAAAAATTCCAGGATGATGAAAACAATCTCAGAAATTATGAAGGCATTCTTGATTCCGTCAGCTCCATGGATGGAAGGTTATGCGCATTCAGGAGAAGCCTCATTAAACAAATTGATGAGAAATCGGCTGCAGACGATTTGGAGCTTGCATATCAAATCAGAAAAAAGGGCTTCAAAGCGGTTTTTGCGCAAGATGCGGATGCCCATGAAAAAGCGCCTGCAGATGCAGTTGCGGAGTTCAGCCAAAAAAGAAGGAGGTCGCTTTACACAATAAATGTGATTTTCAGGCATATTGGAATGCTTTTCAATCCAAAATACGGGTGCTTTGGCATCTTGATTTTCCCGTTCAGGAGATTAGCCGGGATTTTGTCGCCGTTCATGCTGCTTTTCGCCTTTTTTTATCTTTTGGCTTTTCAATATTTGATTTCCATTATATTTTTAATCGCGCTTATTTTATTGCTCCATAAGCGTGCAAGAGGCTTGATAATATATTATTCCATAGTCGTCTTTTCCATCCTGCTTTCTTGGATTGATTTTGTTCTGAATGGGTTTAAAGCAAAAGGGGAGTGGAATAGGCCCTATTAAATACCATCCTAAAGCAAAAGTTTTATAATAATTGAGAAAAACTCCATTTTGAATAATTATTATGAGAGAGATTCTGATAGCCAAGGCGCATGAAAATTTGCTGAAGATACATAAAGAAATAAATGATATGATCATTTTTTCAATTGCAAATGACAAGAAAAAGGCTGAGGAATATAAAGAAAATAACAAGGACAAGAGCATAACAATAAAAATTGTTGAAAGATACGAGGGGTATTCAAATTATGTTGAGGAAGTAAAAAATGAGTTCAGCGACGCAAGAATTCTTACTTTTTCTGATGCAACAAAAAAAGGGAATAATGAAGTAACAAAAATCCAAAAGCCTTCAAACCTATTTGGAAAGCATTATGCAAAAATTTATTTAATAATTATTCTGCTTGTGCTTGTTTATTATGCACGGCAGACTTCCCTTCCCACTTATAATCCTGAATGGATGTCCTGCATTGACTTTCTGTCGAAGGGGCAGCTTTACACAGGCCATCCGCACTGCCAGGAAGGCCCAATATTGTTCATAATAGGTTTGATTTTCAGGAGTTTTTTCGGAGCGGCTACGGCATTCCACGTTTCATTGAAAGCATTCATCCTATCGCTCGGCCTTTTGGTAGCTTATCTGGGATACAAAATAATCAAGCTGGAGACTCAAAAAAAAGGGATTTTTTTGGCGGCTTTCCTGTTTGTAATCTGGCTTTATGGTTATCTGGTGGCCGACACTTTTGACAAGTCATTGACTGTTGTTTTTACCTTCATTGGGTTTTATTTCATGTACTATTCAAAAGTTAGATTCAGGGAGATTATCGCAGGAGCATTTTTTTCATTGTCTATCTTTTCGTCTATACAATCTGCCATATTGCCAGTTATTCTGCTTTTATATTATCCATTTGAAATAGGATTAATACAACTGGAAGGAAATGGCTTAGGCATAAAGGGCGTTAAAATAAGGCTTAAGAAATTCAAAAATGTTATGCTAGTTATAGCGCCAATTCTTGTAATTTTTATTGTACTGGTAGTTATATTTCCAAATATGCTTGCATACAGCCTATTTGCCCATTCGCTTGACCCGGAATTCACATTAAAACAACTGCTCCCCTTGCTCGCGCCAAAAGGCTCTGTAAACATTAATCTGTTCTTTGCCTATTTTGTACTTGGATTTTCACTCTATCTGTTTTATCATAAAAAAAATGTTATCCCATTGGTGGGGAGCATAAGCCTGGCAATAATTATGTTTGCGGTTGCGAAAACTGCAGGCGGGTTTCAGATTAGCAGATACATGATCCCAGCTTACCCTTTCATAATCCTGACGCTTGTTTTCCTGAAGGAAAAATTAAAGGATTTGGGGCTTATGAAAGCGGCGTTTCCCGTAATATTTGCCATGCTTGTTGTATTTCCTGGATTCGAAACAAACGATTTAAGCTTGTATCTTTACAACAAGATAGGCTTTGAGCTTGATAATTTCCAAAAAGAAATCGGATATGGTATTCATTTTATGTCGCCTCAAGAGGGAAGAATAATGGCAGAGTACCCTGAATTGCTGACAAGGTATGACTACAAATACAATCCAGAAAAAACTGAGATAATAAGCGACACATTTTATCAGACAAATATTGACGAACGAGTCGGTCCAAGGCTGATAAAAATGGGCGTAGCGGACATGTCTAAATGGAAAATGCCAATTTTAATAAGTGAATCAGAAGAAAAGCAGAGGGAATTCAAAATCAAGACTGTCAGTGAAAGGCTGAAGCAGGAAAATTACAGCATGATATTGGTGGGGCCGCACATGCAGGATGCCCTGATTTACAAATCATTTATGTCGCTTGACGACCAAACTGCATCAAGGTACTGCAAGATTATTGTGCCAAATGCCGAGCATTATAAAAGAAACAGCAGGCACACGGCAATGGTTGTGATGGATAATGCGGAGAACTGCAGATTATCATTCCAAAAGATGGTTTATTATTACTCAGGGGTGTTTGACGATATTTGCGGGAAGAGCAGATTTGCGGCAAACAACATCATAAATGGAGTCCTGCAGATGAATGGGATTGCCCTGCAAAAGCAATGCACCAAAGGCGGAAATTTTATTGAGGACTACAATGAGTATGTTTTTTTCCCCATGCACTGGATATTTTTGCTGATGATGATTGCAGTGATACTCATTGCGCAGGCTCCATTGCTCAGCAAGCAAAATCTGCTGAAAGACAGAAGGCATAAGGTTATTTACTATGGCATAATTTCTGTTTTGGTTATATTAAGCATTGCAATATACTTTTCAACCATGAATGAAAGCACAAAGTTTTTGGAAATAGCAAGAAATATACAGCTATAATTTTAGAGTTTAACTAAATACTTTTAATTTTTCTATCTTCACTTTCTTGTCGGAAACGCTATGGGTTGTGTCCATAGGGTCGACTTTTATGACAGGGTGCGAGCTCATTAACTGCATATAGCTGCCAGGCACGCTCTTGTACATGCTGACATCATCCTTGTCTGTGTTAAGGCCAACATTCAGATTGCTGACATCTACATTGATTTCATTATTCAAACCATGAAAAAGCTTGGGATTATTAAGCGCCATTGTGCTCTTTATAATATCAGCCACGTATTTTGGATTCATGAATATATTTATTGTCCACGCGCATTCGTAAGTGCAATGGCAATTTGTCTCTTTAATGTATTTTCGCGCTGTTTTTGCCGCATTTGAATCAAAAACTTCATTTAAATCATAATCAAAATCGCGAAGATTACCCATTTTCAGTGAGAGCATTTCGCAAGGGTAAACATCGCCGTTGGCGCATACTACTCCAAACAAGCCGCCGGCATAGCATGGAGTCAGGTATTCATTTGTAAGGAAAGTCCTTGCAACTTCCCTGTGCAGGATTACATTTTTTGCATTAAGAATCTTCCCAAATAATGAATCGCCGTAACCTTCAAGCTTATGGTTTGCAAGCCCCCCATCAATCAATCTGCAGAGCTTAACATAGCCTGCATAAATCTTCTTTCTTGTCTCAGGATCTATCTTTTTGCCCCTTAGCATTATGCTTGTTACTGCCTTGACTCCCCTTTCTTCTGTCATGTACCTAAATATGTTATCGATGTCGTCGCAATTTTCAGGAGTGACGCATAAATTCACATTAACTATAATTTTTGGATTATTGAGCTCCGTCAATTTATTGTAAGTGTTAATTGCCCTCTCAAACAAGCCTTTTAT
Organism: Candidatus Woesearchaeota archaeon; assembly: GCA_018303645.1. Lineage (GTDB taxonomy): Archaea > Nanobdellota > Nanobdellia > Woesearchaeales > GW2011-AR4. The sequence continues at coordinate 13,988 of JAGVXR010000030.1, read as the reverse complement.
GCGCCTGTTTTCATCGTGCTTTTCCGGAAAATTATCCAAAGAAACGCTGAACACAATTTTCTTGCCATCATATCTTTTGTCCTGAATGAAGTCATTTGCAACTTTCAGCGTTTTATCGGTAAAGAAGCCGTTTGTTGTCACGAAAACAGAATCTATATTTGTCTTGTTGAAGTACTCCTGCACAATCTCATAAAAGTCATTCCTCAATAAAGGCTCTCCTCCTGTCAAGTTCACATTTTTCAGGCTTCCGCTAAGATTGCTTATGAATTTTTTAATCTCTCCCAGGGTAAAATCCCCTTTGAACACGTTCTCATCGTCAAAATCAATAAAGCAGTGCTTGCATCTGGCATTGCACCTGTTAGTAATGAAATGAACTATGCTAACCGGCCTGTTCCTCTGTATGTAAGACTTCAACAGCATGGCTACAAATGGGCAAGATTGCTTTATAAAACTTTCTGTAAAAGAATCAAAAATGTTATATAATAGGGCAAATTTATTTTAGAAATATGGAATTGTCAGATGCTGCAGAAAGATTGTTCCTGCTTGCGGTATTCGCACTTTTATTGTTTACAGGCTATGGAAACATAGCGGAGCACTCCTTGTCGCACCAGTTCCCTTATGGATACTTCGCCTCAGACGCTTTTCAGCATCAAGTAAGGGCAGAAGCGGTTAAAGACGCCGGCAATTTCAAGTACGAGGCATATTACATATCCCATGGATTTAAGGATGCAGTAGGAAGGTATCCTCCAATAATTTACCATCTCTCAGCAATATTTTCGCATTCCACAGGGCTTGAGGTTTATGACTCAATTTATTTTATTGTGTTCTTTTTCGCAGTTATTGGAGTGTTGGTTGTGTACTACATTATCAGGAACTTCAACAGAAATGCCGCAGTGATGGCATTGCCCCTGGCTGCACTTATTTTTTCGCATCCTTTGTCGATAGGATTTGCATGGGGGCACTGGCCGTCTTTGCTTGCCCAATTTTTTCTTATAGCATTTGCATGGTGCATAGTGATGATAGATCTGGAAAAATCCTACATTCCAATGGCAATAACTCTTACTTCAATAGCGCTGACCCACACGTCAGAGGCGGTGTTTGCATTAATTTTTCTTGCAATGTTTTTAGCAATAAAATTTTTTGGCAAATCCCTCAAAAAGAGCGATATCAAAAAAATTACAATAGCGTTTATTATTTCAGTTGCCGTTTCATTATACTATTTGATTATATTTATGAACTCCTGGGCAAAAGCGCAGCCCTATTCCTTTGCTGTTGAGCCCGTATGGCAGGGCAATCCTGGATTTTATATGGCTAATTTCGGCATTTTGTTGATATTTATAGCAGCCGGAATTTTGTTCTCCTTGTTCAGGCTAAAGGACATGCATGCCTCATTTGTCTTTGGATTTGCAATGCTTTTAGGCGGATTTCTAAACTACATTGGCTTTGGGCTTAGGGCATTTCAGTTAAGGTTTTTCTGGCCAGTGTACCTTTCAGTATTTTTTGGATTTGGGGCTTATATGCTATTGAAGTTGCTTGTTAAAAAATGGAGTATGGCTTATTCAGCAATAATATCTGTTGCTCTTGTCCTTTTGCTGGTCAGCATAAAGCTGCCTGGGGTGCCCCAATACAATAAATTTTCATCGCCGGGCATTATGGATTCTTATCATTGGGCTGCATTGGAGTGGCTGAGCAAGAACACAGAAGCGGATTCAAAAATTTATTTCTTCTATGGGGACATATACAGCCAGGACGCCTTGCTGAGGAATTCAAAAAGGCTGCACTACCAGGTTGATCCTGATGACTTCGTAAAGTCGATACAAAATAAAAAAATAAAAAGATTTTATGTAAGCGAATTGCCGGGGGATGGCGGCGGCTCCATAGTGGTAAGAACCGGCTATTTCACTTTTGATGATATCACGAAATCAAAGCCACAAGAGTATTTTTTCGGGCTGCAGGACATTTGCAACTTTGACTACCTTGTTTTTGATAAAGTTTCAGGGCAGCAGGTTCTTGCAGAATACAACCTTATCATAAAATCTGAACTGCTGAAAAAAGACCACATAAGCAAAGTTTTTGATAACGATATTGTGCTGATACTAAAAAATGATAAAATTGGAGCTGATTGCATTGAGGAAGGAAGTTTTTGATTTGGTTAGGAAGGAGTTAGTGCACATTAGTTTATTATTTTTATTAGTGCTATTCATATTCAAAATTGCATTTTTCAAAGAAAATCTTGTTGTTCTTCTTAGAACCGTGCTATCCTTGTTCTGGCTGTTTGCGCTGCCTGGCTATTTTGTAATGCTCTATTGGAAGGAAAAACTGGAATTTATTGAGAGAATTGTGATAGGGATTGCCTTGTCTGCAGGCGTAATTGGGGCATTCAGCTATTACCTCGGAATGATTGGATTGAATATCAAATACCATGCTGCATTATTGCCATTAGCAATTATTATTATAGGGCTAATTGCGGCAATCAACAAAAAACATAAAAATCAAACTGAAAATTAAGCGGCTTTTTTTAAATTCTTATATTTCATTAATACAATAGCAATGCCAACAAATGCCATGAATGCTGCTGCAATTGCAATTCTGAATGAAATTACAAGCCCAAGTAGATATGCTAAAGAGGGGAATAATGTAAATCCAAGCAAAGCTGAAAAAACAAATTTTTCACCCTCATTCAGCCCGAAATTATTAAGCATGAAATAAAACGGAATTGAGATGAAAATAATCCCAATCACAACCCTGACTCCAGTAAAGCCAAATAAAACAAATGAAAATATCAGCATTGCCAATAATATAACTGACAAAAATATTATAAGCTCCTTTAAGTCATTATTTTTTAGGCTCAAATTTATACACCCTCATATTGTTTTTGTCATAAACCAACGAATGGTTAGCAAGATCTTTTTTTTCAAACTGCTGCATATAATTGAAGGTTTCTATGTCATTAAGCGCTCCAACCATTGTGTAATCGAGCATGAAATACCAATCCCGGGATTTTAGGATATCTTCCTTATTTTCCAGGAAATAATAAAATCTAGTCACGTGTTGGGATACTGCTGCAGACCACCTTATTTTCTTCGATGTTACACTCAAGACATCAGAGGAGTAAGGTATACCAAGAACCGTTATATTAGCGGATACTGGCACATTCTCCAACACCCATTGGGCTGCCTGATACTCCTGCTCGTTCAAAGTACCGAAAAAGTCATTGTATGTATTTTTGTTCAGCATTTTTGAGGCAGTTGCCATATTAACAGAGATTGTGAAATAGACAAAAATCCCGGCAATCAGGTATTTTATGTATTTATTGTAGTTGGACGGCAGTTTTATGATCGAGCCCAGATAGACAATTCCTATTGCAGTCAAAGGCGCGAATATGTGGGCTGTTGCTGACAATGACCTGTGCAAAAAAGACACCTTTCCAGCGATATCCCTGTGAAGAACCAAGTAAAGGCTTATAAGCCACGCCAATAAAAGCAAGTCCTTTTCTTCCCTCCTCAATGCCAAAAATAAGATTCCAATCAGCAAGAAGGGCAGTGTCCACAGGCCATGCATTTCCCTGAAGGAGAAGTAGCTTGGAGGCACGCTGCCTACGTAATCTTTTGGGTTCAAAGACCACTGAAAAAGCCTCGACACATCAATGCTTTTTTGCGGAGCTTTATCTGCATCTCCATTGAGCCCAAATCTCGGAAAGATGTTGAATGTCTGGTATGGAAATAACATAAATAAAATTAGAAAAATGACTGCTGCTATTGATATGTGCTTCCAGTTAAAAACAAATTTCTTTTGCTTTACAGCCAGCAATGCGTAAAGCACCGCTATGCCGACAACAGAGTGAAAGAAAATAAGCGGGTGGATAAGCAGGTTAATGCCCAAAAACAAGGCAGTCATGTAAAGGTAAAATGGCTTGTTATTTTCTTTGGAGTAATTGATGAAATACTTGTAAAAGCAGTATAAGATAATTGGCACAAACGCATATGCAAACCTCTCAGGCCATTGCCCCCATAGAAAAGGCATAAAATCCCTTGGCGAGAAAATCAGCAGTAATGAAGACAAAATTGCAGGCAAAAACCCGAACAATGAGTTGATAACAAAATATGATGTGACTATTATGAATGACGCCATTATAGTGTTTAAGAGGAAAACAGGCACAATTCTTTCCCCTCCGATGACTTCAACAATTCCAAGGGCAGTATGGAAAGGCGGAGGATACCATAAAGTATGGGGCTTGAACAAATTGTCTGTGCCGTACCTTAGGTCTATGTAAGGGGGCAAATTCATTATTGACTTGTCATTATAAGCCATGTAATCGGCAACTTCAAAATGCGACATTGCATCGTACTCGCCATAAGGCAGTTTTCTCTGCAAAGGCTGGCTCCAGAAATAAATTGCAAAAAGATATACTGCTATGAATATCAAAGTTTGGATATAATTTTTGTTTAATTTCATACCGCTACGGACAACTGCTGTTTTTATGGATTATTAGATTGGAAATCAACAGCATCGATAATAACCTCTTTGCCATGATTTCTTAATGACTCCTGAAGGGATTCTATCACCTTGATTACTTTCAAGCCGGAATTTCCATCGCTAATCGGCTTTTTGCCTGTTTTTATGCAATCAATGAAATGCCTGCACATAACATTCAAAGGCTCCTTATCGTCTATCTTTGGCGCGTAAATTTCCCCGCTTCTGTAAACAAGCTTGAAATCCTCCCAGGTGTCATAGTATTTGTCCTTTGGCACATTATTCTTTTCCAGGGCAACGCCTTTGTCATATATCCTTATCTTTTCCCTCTGCTCGGTATCATCATAAACAAGCATTTTCTTGTTGCCGACAATTGTGATCTTCCTTATTTTCAATGGGTCAAGCCAGCTTATATGCATGTGCACCATAATCTCTTCATGGAATTTTAATGTCAAATGCGCATCGTCCACAATGCTTTTTTGGATGTAGTCCATGCCCTCTGCTTTCACGCTGGCTGGCATTTTTTTCAGCAGGAAGAGCAATATTGATATGTCATGCGGAGCAAGGTCCCAGATTACATTTATGTCTTTTTGGAAAAGACCCAGATTGACTCTTATCATGTCAATAGTCAATATTTTTCCCAGCTCATTGCTTTCAATTATTTCCCTTATTTTATTTACAGCAGGAGCATATTCAAATGTATGGTCAACCATCAAGACTTTATTATTTTTTTCCGCTATTTTAATCAATTCCTCAGCGTCATTCACATTATTTGTCATCGGCTTTTCTATCAGAACATGCTTATTGCCAAGCAAAGCCATTTTTGCCTGCTCGAAATGCATGGAAACAGGGGTTGCTATGGCAACAGCATCAACATTTTTGTCATTGATGATGTCCATATAATTTTTTGTGGTTTTTATATCAGGATAAAGCTGCTTCATGTGGTTCAGCCTTTCCTCTCTCAAATCAGAGCACCACAAAACTTGGCATTCTTCAATACTGCTGAAATTTCTTATTAAGTTTGGCCCCCAATATCCGCAGCCGATAACCCCTATTTTAACCATTTTCTCTCCTCTAAGAATTCAATAACAGCTTATAAAGATTGTTGTTTTTATTTTATAGCTTTATTGAGGCTGGATGCTATATTCTTCCATTCAAACTTGACTGCTGCATTCCTTGAATTCACTTCTTTTACTTTGAGGGCATACTTGATTTTTTCCTTTAAGTCAGCAACGCTTCCGGCTTTGGCAACCATTTTCTTGTCTTTTATATGCGTGTGCATTTCCCCGGCGTCTGTGACTACAACAGGCTTGTTGCAAGCCATGAATTCCACAATCTTGTAAGGGGCGAACATTACTTCTGTGAAGATGTTTTTTGGGTATGGTATAACCAACACATCAGAGGCGTTTATTGCAAAAACAACCTCTTTTTGCGGCAGCGAGCCCAGATAGATTATTCCCTCTTTATCAAAGTCAAAATTTTCCCTGACAACAGCTCCAACTCTGCCGACAATTAAGAGCTTGATGCCATTTACTTCCTGCCTCAATTCTTCAAAAGCCGTTATTAGAATATCAACGCCCTGTATTTTCTGGATTGAGCCTATGTAAGAGATTATTTTAGCGTCAATCGGAAGATTCAATCTCTTTCTTGATTCTGCCTTGTTTAAAGGCCTGAATATTTTTGTGTCAACGCCATTTGGTATGGTTATTGTCTTCTTTTTCCTTATTTTTTTTGCATTGTCTGAGAGTATATTGCTTGCACACATAACCAAGTCAGAGTTTCTGACTACATGCTTTTCGAACACGCCAAAAAACGGCATTTTATAGCTTTTGTATACCCTGTAATTATCCTGTATATCGTACAGGAACTTAATCCTGTATTTTCCTGCAATAAAATAGCCCATAACCCCCCACAAAGGATCAGATGTAGCTATCATCAAATCATAATTGTTGTTTTCAATTGTTTTTTTTAATTCCCGCAGAAATCCAAATAATCCAAGAGGCCTGAATGGCCTGATAAAAATCCGCATATCATGCAGGCTTATATTCCTATTTTCAAATTTTTTGTAATCAACGCAAAAGAAATCTATCTCATGCCCGAATTTCCTCAAGTTTTCAAAAAGCCTAACCTGCCTTCCGAAGTCCTCTGATATTATGTCCCTTCCAGCGGTGTATCTGCTTGTAAAAACGAGTATTTTCATTTTACTCCATTAAAATTTTGATTTTTTAGCATGTCTTTAAGCCCTTCTTTGAGGCTCCTGAATTTTATTCCCAGCTCTTTTTCAGCCTTTTTATTTATGAGCCCAGCATACTGCGGCCTTTTTGCTGTTTGGCCAAGCTGCGGGGATTTCACCGGCGCAACAAGCTCTTTTTTGAACCCGAAAACTTTGCAGAAATTAAGAGCTATCTGGTGCCTGCTCATAAAATCCGGGCCTGCTATGTTGTAAGTTCCTGCAAGATCTTTTTCCAGAAGTTTAAGGGCGGCATATGCCAAATCAACTACATAAGTGGGAGTGTAAAATTGGTTTGTTGGCGCTTTAAACTCCATGTTGCTTTTTAAGCTGCCAATCAGCCTTGAGATGAAATTTAAATTTCTATTGTCCCACCCGTACAGGCTGCTTGTCCTTATGATTAAAGAATTTTTAAGCTTTTTAACAAAATTTTCAGCTTCAAGCTTCTGCCTGCCGTACTCGCTTATTGGATTTGGATTGGAGTTTTCAGAATAAGGCCCGCTTTTGCCGTCGAAAATGGCGTCAGACGAGAAAAAAACCATCCTGCAATTGCTTTCCTTGCAATAATTTACTATGTTTGCTGCGCCCAATACATTTATTTTTCTTGTATTCATTGGATTATTTTCAATATAATCCATGTTGGTTATGCCAGCAGGCAGGTAGATAACATCTGGGCTTATTTTTTTTAGCTTTTTATATGTTTCATTGAATTGCGACAGCTCTAATTTCTCAAAACTCTTGTTATGCGTGGAAGTTCCTATAACTTCATATTTTTCGCTGAGCAGCCTAAATAGGTAGCTTCCGGTAAATCCTCCTGCGCCGATTACCAAGATTTTCATTTGAGATTTCTAATTGTAAATTATCCGCTTCAATTTATAAAGATTATTGCTTAAACAGTGAGATAACATTTATAAATCAGCCAAAACTCATGAAACAAAATGGACAATGTGCTTGTGACAGGGGGGGCAGGCTTTATAGGCAGCCACCTGTGTGATTTTTTGATTGGCAAGGGATTCAGAGCCATATGCATGGACAATTTAATTACCGGCAATGCCGATAACATAAAGCACCTTGAAAAAAACAGGAACTTCAGATTTATAAATCATGACATAAGCAAGCATATAAAGATTGACGATGACCTGGGATTTGTACTGCATTTTGCCAGCCCGGCTTCGCCTGAAGATTACCAAAAAATACCAATCCAGACGCTTAAAGCAGGAAGCCTTGGCACACATAATACCCTTGGTCTGGCGCTGGCAAAAAAAGCAAAGTACCTTCTTGCCTCGACTTCAGAGGTTTACGGCGACCCACTGGTAAACCCCCAGCCGGAATCATACTGGGGAAACGTAAATCCTGTAGGGGTGAGGGGCTGCTATGACGAATCCAAAAGATTTGCAGAAGCATTGACTATGGCTTACCACAGGATTCACAAGCTTGACACCAAGATTGCAAGGATTTTCAACACTTACGGGCCCAGAATGCGGAAGAATGACGGCAGGGTTGTCCCGAATTTCATAAACCAGGCATTAAGCGGTAATCCAATAACTGTTTACGGAGACGGTAATCAAACAAGAAGCTTTTGCTATGTTGATGACTTGATAGAGGGGGTATACAAACTCATGCTTTCAAGCCTAAACGAGCCTGTCAATCTTGGAAATCCCCATGAGCATACGATTTTGGAATTTGCAGAATTAATAAAAAAACTGACAATGTCAAAGAGCAGGATTGCCTTCAAAAAACTGCCGATAGACGACCCAAGAGTCAGGTGCCCTGACATAAGCCTGGCAAAAAGCAAATTGAAATGGGAGCCGAGAACAAGATTGAGTGATGGCCTGGCTAAAACGATTGATTTCTTTAAGCATCAAGGCTGAAATTTTGTTTTGGCAGTAGATATTTATTTTTTCTCCATATCAGCCAAAAACCCGAAGATGATTATTTGCAGGCCGATGCTCAGGACTAGTATATCAAGCATCATAAGGCCCAAATGCCTAAAAACTCCTTCTCCAAAAAACTGGAAATAAACAAGATAAAGCCCTAAAAGTATTCCTATAAAAAATATCAGGCTGCCGATAATACCAAAAAACTTCAAAGGCTCGTAATCCCTGTAAGTCCTTATTATGTTTATCAATGCCCTTGCTGCATAGCTGAATGGATTTGATATAAGCCTGCTCCTGCCGTCTCTTTTTGCAAAATAAATCGGCACTTCTTTTATCCTGAATTTCTGCTTTACTGCCCGTATAATCTGCTCCTGGGTATATGTGTGATTGCTTGTTATTGGAATGCTCTCGGCAACTTCTCTTGTAAACGCCCTGAAACCAGTCTGCGCATCTGAAATCTGCAAGTTGGTTATTCCTGATACAACCTTGGAGAATGCAAGATTTCCAATCCTGTTTATCAATGGCATATGCTCTATTTTGCCTTGAAACCTGCTGCCCAAAACAAGGTCATAGCCGTTGTTAATTTCTTTCAATAGCTTGGAAATTTCCTTAGGCAGATATTGGCCGTCAGCATCGATATGAACTATAATATCGGCTTTTAATTCCAGGCATTTTTTTAGCTCTGTTTTGAAAGTTTCAGCCAGCCCGTAATTTTTTGGATGCGAATAGACAACAGCTCCTGCCCTTTTTGCAGTCTCAGCAGTTTTATCCGTGCTTCCGTCATCCACAACCAGAATATTGTAATTGTATCTGCCCCTGCCCATAACATCTTTTATCCCTTTTATCAGGCTTCCAATGCTTTGCGCTTCGTTGTAAGCAGGTATTGTAACAATAATTTTCATATACTTTAAAAACGATAAACTATTTAAATACCTTTCTGTGCCGGAGAAAGCATTTTAACCCAACATTATTTTAAGTTTAGTGTGAAAATGCCCATAAAATATTATATAAAACTTTACAAGCTTGCCAAAAGCAGGAATAAATCCGAGAAGGACTATTTCGATTTTGAGAAGTTTCAGGCTGAGATGGTAATAAAGTCGCTAAAAAGAAAGGATGTTAGATTAAAAGGCGCTAAAGTCCTTGACATAGGCTCGGGCAGGGGAGGATATTCCTACGCGCTAAATAAGAACGGGGCGCATGTTGCTTCCTTAGACATAGACAGTGAAAGATTTGCGTTAAACAGCAGAAGGTTTGTCAATGCAGACGCAATAAACCTTCCATTTAAGCCGTCCAGCTTTGACATAGTTTTTTGCTCCAGCATAATTGAGCATCTGGAAGAGCCTGAAAAGCTGATATTGGAGATAAAAAGGGTATTAAAGAAAGGGGGGATATGCTATCTGAGCTTTCCGCCTTTCTGGAGCCCGGTAGGCGCCCACCAGTTCAAGCCTTTCCACTATCTTGGAGAAAAGATGGCAATAAAGCTGGCAAGAATATTCTATAAGGTAAGAAGCTATTCTTCCTATAACGATGAATATGGGCGGCTTTACGTTATGACAATAAGCAAAGCGAAAAGGCTTATCAGGGACAGCAGATTAAGAATAATCAGCATTTCAACACGGCATTTTCCGGTTAATTTTGCAAAGGCGCCTCTATTAAGCGAGTTTTTGACATGGCATGTGGAATTCCTGTTGCAAAAGTAAGATTTTTATAGACATACCTTTTTTTCAATTAAGGGGGAACTAATGTCTGCATTAAGCATAATCTTATTTTTTTTGTACAGCTGGGGATTCGGCTTTGGATTAGGATTAATAGCCAGGGAATCAGAAGATTTTCTTGAAAGAAACCTAATGAGGATAGGAACCGGCTTAGGGGCAATGCTTGCATTCGGCCTCCTGCTTAACCTCATTAGGATTCCATTGGACTGGAGGGTATTCCTGTCAATAAGCATTTTGCTGGTCTTAACCAAAACTTACAGGGATTTCAAGAAAGAAAGAATCATTTTTGATGTTAAAAAAATTTCAATAAGCATTTTCCCTTTGCTCGTGCTTGCCTTATTCTCTATTTCTTTTTACATGTATGAAAAAGGGGCGTTCGCATACCCTTATTTAGAAGATGATGACTCATGGAGCCATGCCATGGGAGTGAAGTACGTGTCCATTGAGAAAACTGTTTTTGCAGGCGCTGGAAATAGTTTTTATATGGATCCCTACCCACCAAACTATGACATGCTCATGGGAATCCTGCACCAGACAAACAATTCTGTTTACTGGACTCTCAAGTTTTTCAATGCATTGATTGTGTCATTAAGCATAGTATTCTTCTATTTTTTTGCAAAAACATTTACAAACAGCTCAAAAAAGGCCTTATTCGCAACATTTGCCCTGTTTGCAGTCCCTGCCTACCTGAGCCATTTTATATGGGCGATAGCCTTGACAATGCCTTTGTTCTTTGCATCGTTTTATGCAGTTGAGAAAATTAAAGACGACAAAAGATGGTTTATAGCGGCAGCAATAGTCATTGCCGCGACTTTGACTTCATCTCCAACTCACAGCGCTTATTTTGGGCTGTTTTTCCTGATATATCTTATTGGGAGGGCTTTAGCCCAAAAGAAGTTTTTGGTTTACGAATTTCTCGCAGGATTTTCGGGCTTATTATTGTCTTTTTTGTTATGGTGGCTGCCGATGATTCTGACTCACAGCCTGAAGGGCACGATAAACAGCTTTTTAGGCGCACAAAGTATAGTAAACATAGCAGGCACAGGGGATAGGATATACAATTTATCCGATTTTATCTTTGCCAAAAAAGTCAACATGATTAACAATCCGATAGGCATAGGCATTGTTCTCTCTATTTTAACTGTTATCGGGCTTATTTTTATAATTATAAAATACAAAGATATGCTAAGGGAAGATAATTACTCAAAGATTATTATGATGCTATGGTTTATCTTTGCTTTTTATGCTGTCAATGCCGCAAGATTTCCAATCAAATTGTCTCCATTCAGGGCGTGGATTCTGCTTGCAATTCCAGTTTCTTTATTATCCGGAGAGTCTATCGCCCTAATTGATAGTTTTGCCAAGTCTGCTGTCAGCAATATTGCAAAGCCAAAAATAGCAATAAAGGCAGCATCGCTGCTCGTACTCGGGCTCATAGCTTACAGCATTATCATGACATCATTTGTCCAGAAGTATACCGTAAATACAGCCATATGGCCTCCAGGAGGGTTCTGGACATCAAACGAGGAGATACAAGGTTATATGTGGCTTAAGGACAATATACCTTCCGGAACAAGGGTGTTTACATTTTCAAACAACGCTTTGATACTGGGACTAGATAAGTTTATATGCCATTGGTGCAGCAATGTGAGAGACTATCAGCGCACCGGATTTAACGAGAGCGCAGGCGCTATAAATTCCTGGATGGGGGGCAATGGCTATAACTACCTTGTTGTAGATGGCCAGACTGCAAGAATCCATGGCAGCAATGAGACAAATAATAAAATAAGCGAATTATTAAACTCAGGATTATTTAGCCCTATGCACAATACAGGCGGGTTTATATTATTAAAAACGGTCTAGAATTCATATGCTGTTTCGATTGCGGAGAAAAATACAAAGTTAAAATTAACATTTGAAAATGAATAAGGAAATCAGGATTAAATGGCCTAAAAACAAGAAATTCGCAGCATGCCTCAGCCACGATGTTGACTTAGTATTTAAGTACAATTTAATAGGCTCGCTTAAGGAAGTGAAAAATAACCCGAAAAGAGCACTTTCTATTTTTTATAAATTTGCCACAAAAGAGAATCCTTACTGGCAATTTGAAAACATTATGAAACTCGAAAAAAGCTACGGCTTTAGGTCAACATTTTTCTTTTGCGCAAAAAGAAGGCATATTAAAGATCCTTATTACAGCATAAAAAACAATAAAATACAAAACATAATAAAAAAACTTGACGAAGAAGGATTTGAAATAGGGCTGCATGGAAGCTATCTGTCCTATAATAACAAAAAATATCTGGAAGAAGAGAAAAAAATTCTTGAGTCCATTTTAAAGAAAAAAGTAGTTGGAAATAGGCAGCATTTCCTCAATTTCAGCAAAAGTACGCCAAAAATACTAACAGAGACTGGCTTTATTTATGACAGCACATTTGGAAGTGCAAAGAAAGTTGGCTTTAAAGATAATAAATGCCTCCCGTTTTATAATGGAAGCCTGCTTGAAATACCGATGAATGTTATGGATTCCACTCTTTTTAACCAGTGTAAATCTTATGATAATGCATGGGAAAAAGTAAAAATCCTTATAGATATCGCAGAAAAAAAATCAGCATTAATTACTTTTAATTGGCATCACGGGGTTTTTTATGAACCAGAATTCGGGGGATGGGGAAAACTATATATACGGATATTAAAGTGCCTAAAAAAGAAAAATGCATATGTCGGTACTTTAGAAAATATACCAAAATTACTCAAAAATGGCGGATTTTGAAGTCAGGGAAATCAAGGAAAGCGAATTTTCAGCATGGGACAAGTTTGTTGAAGAGTCCAAACAAGGCACTTTATTCTCCACATCTTTATGGATGGAAGTTTTGAATAAGCATAAGGGCGGAAAGGCAAAATTATTGGGGATTTTCAGCTCAAATGAGCTTGTAAGCGGAATTTTATTGTACGAGAGGAAAAAGGCTTTTTTTGATATTATGGCATATCCCCCTTTAACGCCATTTACCCCGATTATTTTTAAGGAAACCAAAACTCCAAAATTTTCTAAAATAGAAAGCTCGCAAAAAAAAATAATAAATGAGGTTAATGGCTATCTTGCCAAAAATTATAATTTTATTGCCCTACAGCTTGAACCCTCTATAAAGGATATAAGGCCGTTTTTATGGCTTGGATGGAAATCCTCAGTCAGCTACACTTATGAAATGGACTTAACAAATATTGGGGATTTATGGGAAAAAATTGACAAAGATGCGAAATATGAGATCAATAAGGCAAAAAAAAGCAATGTCGAAGTAAGTGATGGAATAGATATGGGTAAATTTCTTGTTCTATACGAAAAGACATTTTTGAAGCAGAATTTAAAGATTCCGCTGGATAAATATTTTATAGAAGAAATGTTCAAAATTTTAAGCGGAAAAAATAAATGTAAACTGTATTATGCAAAAACAGCAGATGGAGAAATAATATCCGGGGCTTTATGCGTATGGGATAATAAAAAGTCTTATTACCTTTTGGCTGCGAATGACCCAAAAATAAATATTGGCGCTAATTATCTCCTTTTATGGCATATAATCCAGGATATGTCAAAGAGATGCAAGGTAATTGACCTGGTAGGGGCGAACATTCCAGATATAGCTAAATTCAAAAGGGAATTTGCGACAAATTTAGTTCCTTATTATATTGTTGAGA
>JAGVXR010000050.1 GCA_018303645.1 Candidatus Woesearchaeota archaeon | reverse complement strand
AGCTCAGTAGAAATCCTACATAAATTTAAAACCTAGCCAGCCGTTAGGCTGTGCTAGGGGGTGGACAATCGAGGTGTCCACCATGAACAAGAAAAAAGAAAAGAGGTATATCAAGCTTGTCAATCAGTTGATAAGCTGCTTAAAGCGGTTAAGGGTAAGAAAGCACAACAGCAAATACAGCAAAAAGACATTCAATAACTGGATCCATATAGTCCTTTTAGCTTTAAGGCAGCGTATGGACAAGAGCTACAGGGAGTTCTGTGACATTATAGATGTATGCACAGAAATCTTAAATTTGCTTGGCATAAGGAAAGTCCCACACTTTACAACTTTGCAGAAGGCTGCAAAGAGGTTAAGAGCCAGCTTTCTGGAGAAGGTTATGGCAGGATTTCTTCTTTTTACTATGACTGTCAACGTAAGGACAGGCATAGATGCAACTGGGTTACAAGCTACAAGGGCTTCTGTCCATTACACAACTGTGTTAAAGAAAAACAAGAAAGCTCGACGTAAAATAAGGAAATACATCAAGCTGACAACTTATGTTGACTTGGACAAGCAGATTATAGTAGCACAGAAGATAAGGAGAAGCCCAGCGCATGACAACCGGGACTTTAAACCTGTTGTGATGAAAGGAAAGAAAGTTCTTGGCAAAGCCAAGAAAAGAATTAAGTCGCTGGATGCAGACAAAGGATATGATGCTGAAGAAAACCACCACTTGGTTGTTGAAGATTTGCAGGCAGAGGACAGAATAAGGCTGAGGAATAAAGACAAGCCTATATGGAAAACCTCTGGAGAGTACAGGAAGAAAGCTAAAAGGAGGATCAAAAGGCTGAGAAGGAATTACAGAAGCAAGAATGAGACCACTTTTTCTGTTTTGAAGCGGGTTAATGGCTCTACCATCAGAAGCATCAAAGTTTGTATGCAGAATAAAGAGGTATTGTTAAAGGAGATTGTGTATAATGCAAATAGATTGGTTGAATATTTTATAGACTTCCTGAAGGAAGTCTACTAAGCTCCGCAATCATAAATTTTAAATATAAGCTCAATTTAATGACCCTGATGGTAAAGGGGGACGCAAAGGCAAATTCTTCCGGCAGTTATGGCACCCATTTATATGAAAAACCGATTTTTCAGCATATTATCGTTATATCAATCATAGCAACATTGGTTCTAAGCGCATTTTCTTTAGCCAATGTCTACCAGCTAAAAAAAAGCCTACTTCCCAAATCAATAAACATCAATGATTTCATGAAGAAGCTGACTTCCCATAACGAGATGAAGGGCTATGTCGGAGTTGCGCCACTGAACATAATACAGGTAAACAACAACAATTTTGCAAACCTGCAGGCACAAATCAACGGCTTGGACGTGACTTATATCGGGAATTTTATTGTGCAGTACACGGACAGGATTGTGATTTACGACCATGACAATGATGCAATAAGGGGAAGTGTAAGCCTGCAAAGCCCCCAGCAAGCGCAGCTGCCAGCGGATTTCTCCACAAAATTAAACAAGCATGCTGAAATGCAGGGGCTTCAATCACAGCAGCCTGTAGGCGGACAGCTTGACGAAGCCTCATTAAATACCCTAAAGCAGCAATTTCCTGATGTTTATGCAAATGCAAAGGCAGGGGATTTCCTGCTCAGGTATACAACAAAGCTTGTTATTTACGACTACAATGCTGACAAGATAGTAAAAGTTGTCAATCTTGGCTGATATGCTTTGCACTATCCCTCGGTACACAATTCCTCTTATCGGAGAAATTCAAATCTCACCCAAAAATAGCATGCTCAGTAAGCGTGCCTTTCAAAAACAGGCTGCCTGCGCTGTCGGCATACGCTACAGTTTCGTTGTTGGCATCCTGTATGATGAATGAATTTGGGGTTGGAGAGGGCGCAGTCTGATTTTCGCTCAGTGAGCCTTTCAGCAGCACATCTCCTTCAGGGTTCGTAACAACAAAGTTAAAGCCGCCAGTCAAATTTTGCACTGAGAAATCATTTTCATCTGCTACCCTTTCTGTATTCTGGATTAAAGCCCCTTTGATTTTCAGGCTGCCAAGGCTGTCAAATACTGCAAGCTTGTTGTTTGCATTGTCCACTATCTCAAAAAATTTGATATCGGCAATCAGCGCTTCATTTATGTTTATTACAAATATATTGGAAGCAACAAAGCTTTCAGAGTCATTCGCGGTTATGAAAGTAAATCTGCTTCCAATGGCATCACCATCAGGGGAAACTATTGCCGTGTTGCCCTCAAACAATATGGTTATATTGTCTGTTTTGTAATAGCCATAGCTTAGGGCATCCCCGTCAGGGTCAGCGAAATATTGCGACAGGTTTATGATTATTTTATCATTTTTTTGCATGTTAATATCGCTGAAGTTCTGCAGCAGCACAGGCGGATTATTCTTGATATCCGCCAAAATATTGTATTTTATTTTATCAACCCTCAAAACAGCGTCATTTTCTATTTCAAATATCAACGAATAGCCGCTTTCATTCAATCCGCTCAAATCACATGTTTCAATGCAAACATCAGAGAATTGTTTTTCCTCTTCAAAGAATTTCACGCTTAAATTGCCCCATTCAGAAAGGTATACATCTGATTTCAGGTTTTCAGCGCTTAGATTGACATCATAATAAATCACTTGGGATGAGATGATGTTGCTTAAGCCTGCCCCGTCCTTGCCAAATACAGCATAATATGTTGCATTCCAGTTGTTGTTACTGGACAACAAGCCGACAAATGCACAGCAATCATTGTTACCGTAGCATAATGTTGTCAGCTTGCCATCTTCTGCGCTGTAAACCTCCCATCTGGCGCAAAGCCTTGACTTGTCGGCGTCCCAATTAAACAAGGAGCCTTCAACAGTCAAGTCCACGATTCCGTTAACGCTTTCCTCTCCGTTGTCGTTCGAGTCATATATAGAGCCAGACTTATAAGCTAAATCTATGGCAATCTGCTTGTTTATAGTCTCGTTTATTGTTGTTTCATTCAACGTTTGATTGGTAAAATTTATTGGCATGGTTTCATTTATGACTTGAGTTTCATTTAAAGTCTGGTTTGTTGCATTTATTTGCGCTTCATTAACCTGCCCTTCATAAATGATTGTAAGTTTGATTGTGTGGGTTTTGCTGTCTATGCCGTCAGATGCCGTGAAGTCAATTGTTGAATTAAAGCTCTCATTTTTTATTGGAATTATCATTGCAAGCTCGTCTTCCATTGAAACCCCAAGCCCTTCAACATCAGAAGCCGAATAAATCAATATGTCCCCGTCATCGTCTGCAAACTGTTGCGACAGGTTGATTGAAGTTGCGCCATTTATCAAAAATTCATTAGAGCCAATCCATTGCGGCTTTTTGTTTTTTTCTTTCTTTTGCTCGTCAACAACAAATCCGGTTATTAAATTTGAGGCATTGGATTTGCTTTCATTCAGCATTTCGCTGTCGAAAATAAGGTATTTAACACCATTGCTTTCTATGTAAACACTGGCTTTGCCGTAATTTGTAACGCTGCCGTCAATTTTTACTGATTTCAAGCCGCCAATGTTGCCAAGCAGCCATGTGTGATTTCCGCTCGATGTAATGACTAAATTCAGGTCATCTGCGTAACTTGACTCTTTTACTGCAAATCCAGTTATCGCCGGGCTAAGGTAATAAAGTCCTATGCCTGCTATTAGCATGCCTATCAAAAAAACAAATAACTCTGTTTTTTGCATTTTCTCGGTCATTTTATGCCTTTTTTCTTTTTTACCCTGTCATAGACTGTCCAGATTGTCCTGTCGTCAAGATGGATCATCAGGGCAGTTTCATGATTGGAATAATCCAGCCCCTTAATGAACCCAACAAGGCATTCCAAAGTTGAAAATTTCCTGTTGGAAAATACAGAAACGGGAATCATAATGTCCTCTGAGACAGAGCCGAAATCAGACGGCATCTTCCTGAAAGCATTATGGTATGTTGCCCATATTGTCTTGCCGCTCCTGTTAAGCAGCTTCGCAATTTTAGAAAACTTCAGCTTCAGATCCTCTTTTAGGTACTTCACGACTGCTTCAAGAGAGCCCAGGACATCATTGGCAAAAATCCCAACCGGAATTGCAATTCCCTTTCTCGCAAAAATTTCCTGCTCATCCATGCCATGCTGCTTTTTTAGCGCGTCAACAAAATAGGAAATCAAGGCAATTTTATCTTCTTTTGAAAGCTCCCTGAATCTGGAAATAATCAATGTTATGTCTTCCATTTCCAAACCTTCTTTTCTCAGCATCATTCAATGAACAAAATTGTTGGGGGCATCTTTAAGGGGTGAAATGAAGAAAGCTAGAATAACCCCCAACAAATTACAGAAATCAGTATAATAACCTTTCAGAGCGCTCATTTTATTATTTATCCTATTATGTAGGTAACTTATATATAAAGTTTACTATTTATCTTAAATTTCTTATCATATAAGAATAAAATCTATTTTTATAAGTAAAATATTTGATGCACCTACAAAATATATAATCTTTATTAAGAGTGATTTCCTATTATATAAGTTAAACTTTCTTATTATAGAGGTATTTTTTCTTATTATATAAGAAATATGATATTAATTTTGATTTTAAGCATACTTTATTAAACTTTTACAATTTTTCTATTAATTATGAAGCATACATTAAAAGTTACTGTAGCTTTGGTTTCATTCTTCCTAATGTCGCAGCTTGTAGGACTGCTGATAATAAACCAGTACATTGACCATGAAAAAAGCATTGAAAAGAAAGAAATCATCATGAAGCCTTTGCCCTACAACATCGAAAGGCCTGAGGTGGAAAATCAAAGCACATCCTTTATTTACATCAGCGTATCAATTTTCATAGGCACAATTCTAGTCCTGCTGCTTGTGAAGTTCAACAAGCCGTTAATCTGGAAAATCTGGTTTTTTGCCACAGTGTGGCTTACGCTTGCAATAGCATTTGCAGCATTCATCAACAACATCATTGCAGCGGTTCTCGCATTGGCACTCTCTATTTTAAAATTATACAAGCCTCATATAATAATTCAAAACATCTCTGAAGTATTCATCTACGGGGGCTTGGCAGCTATTTTTGTTCCCATAATTAATTTATTTGCCGCTTCCATGCTTTTAATTGTAATTTCCATATACGACTTTATAGCAGTCTATAAGACGGGGCATATGATACAAATGGCAAAGTTCCAGTCAAAATCAAAAGTTTTTGCTGGATTGGTGATACCTTATGAAAAGGTGAAAATCCCAACAGAAGGCAAATCATTAAAAACAAGCGCCCAGGGAAAAAAATCCAAGGTGGCTGTTCTGGGTGGTGGCGACATAGGCTTTACGCTGATATTTGCAGGAGTTGTCATGAAGGACCTGATGCTCAAAGAAACAATATTGGCAGGATTCCTAAAAACATCTGTAATACCGGTTTTTGTAAGCATTGCTTTACTGATTCTGCTTATTAAAGGGCAGGAAAACAAGTTTTATCCTGCAATGCCCGTACTAAGCTTGGGATGTCTTTTGGGTTATTTGGTTGTATTGTTCATTTGAATTTCGTAAACTACGGGAAGAGGACAACATATACTCACAGACAAAAATATTTATACAATAGTTGTCTGTTCGTAATATGTCGATAAATCCTAAAAGGATTTTCGAGCATTCGCAAATCTTTGATTTGCTCTACAAAGAAAACCTTACGGTTTTCGAGTGCTCGAAAATCTTTGATTTTCGACAAGTAAAGGACATATTTATGTCTAAAAACTTGTGTCCTTTACTATAATTAATAAACATACATCAATTAAACAGATAAACTTTAAAATCCAAATGCTATTCTACCTGCGGGAGGACTCTGCCGGGAAGCTAGCACTCTCCTGTAAGCGCAAACGTGCTCAGGCGCGGTGAAGCTTGGAAGCAGCTTGAGTTATTGCCATTAGTCTTGCTGCTGGCGTAGAAGCTCTGTCTTATAGGACTTGTGTTTTTGAAAATCCGTAAGGTTCGGAAGAAAGCAGCGGTAATCTTAGGCATTGGTGCTTATGAGTAACAGAGTGGAGTCGGCAACAAGGTAGCTAACCGCAATAGCTTTTGCCCATTTTCAGGCACGTCCTCCTACTTTTTAAAATGATCAAACCCATTCCTTAAATTATATTTTCTGCCATTTTTTATCATTTTAACGCCGTATTTTTTGTCAACAACTTCCCCAATGAATGTTACATCATATTTTTTTAACTGCTTTAACCTGTTTTTATTTGCAGTAAACACCAATTCAAAATCCTCCCCTCCATAAAGGGCAAAATCAAGGGGGTTTCTGTTCAGTTTTTTGGCGCCATTTATTGCGTTTTTTGATATTGGGATTTTATCTGCATAAATTATAGCCCCGGCTTTTGACTCCTCGCAAATATGCCTTAATTCAGAGGCAACCCCGTCGCTGACGTCAATCATTGAATTAATGCCGATTTTTACAAGCTTTCTTGCCAAACCAAGCCTGCATTCCGGCTCGAGATGATTTTTTATTGATTTTCCCTTTTTATTATTTTTTAATAGCTCCAGTCCGGCAGCGGATTTTCCGACATTGCCGCTGCAAAAAATCAAGTCACCAATTTTTGCCCCGCTTCTCAATGCCAGATATTTTTTCTCCACAAACCCCAGCATAGATACGTTTATTATAATCTGCCCTGACGATGACAAATTCCCTCCGACAAAATTTATCCCATATTGCCTGCATTTTCTATTAATTCCGCCAACAATTCCGTCAATTACATCAACGTCAATATTTTTTGGCAGCCCAAAAGAAACAACAGCGTATTTAGGCAAGCCGCCCATTGCGGCAATGTCGCTCACATTCTGCTCAATCGCCTTCATTCCAATTTGTCTTGGCTTGAAGGACTTAAAAAAATGCCTGTTTTCAGCCAGCGAGTCGGTTGTGAAAATAAGATAATTATGTTTATCGTACTCCAAAACAGCTGAATCGTCTCCAATTCCTGCAATAACCCCTTTAGAATATAACTTTACCTTCTTTTTTATCCTTTCAATTAACCCAAATTCTCCCCCGATGTCCTTTATTTTCATATTTCAGACAAAAGCCAGCCATTTAATGTATTTCCTGTCTTTGCCCCTCACAATATCGAGGTACTTGTTTTTTATTTTTAATGTAACCTCGCCTATTTTTCCATCTCCGATTTTTTTGCGGTTAACCTCAATAACAGGCGCTATTTCTGTTGCAGTCCCGCAAAAGAACACCTCATCGGCATTTTTAACCTCATTTAAAGTTACTTTTCTTTCATAAGCCATGGTGCCCAGATCCTTGCTTATTTCCAGTATGGATTTTCTTGTAATGCCATGCAACGCGCTCCTGCTGTTGGGAGTTATCAAATCTCCATCCTTGACAATGAATATGTTCTCGGCAGGGCCTTCTGCAACATAGCCTTCATAATCCAGCATCAATGCCTCATCAAATCCCCTTTTCCTCATGGAAGATGCAATTCTCAAATTCTTGGAGTAGTAATTCCCCCAATGCATCGCAACCAAGGCTACATTAGTCGGTATGCTCTTTGGGAAAATTCCAACCGGGCCGTAGCCATAGTAAGCCAACGGCCTTACGTAGCCATTATTTATTTTATTTATTTTTACCAGATTTTTGACAGCATTTTCCAGCTCTTTTTTTGTAAATTTTATATCCATGCTCAAGGCATTTGCAGACTGAAAAAACCTTTCCAAGTGATCATTAAGCCTGAAAATAGCTGCGCCATGACTGGTTTTATAGGAATGCAGCCCTTCAAAGACTGAGCTTCCATAATGCAGCGCATGCGTCATTATGTGCACTTTTGCATTTTTCCATCTGACAAGCTCCCCATCCATCCACACAAATTTGGTTGTTGCTACTCCCATATTGCATTGATATGATTATTTGATGATTTTATAACTGCGTTGCTGCCATTTTTAAACTCATATTCCTTGCTTACGGAATCCGCAACCAAAACCCCGTCTAACATCTCTGAAATTATAATTATTTTTTGATTTGGACTCAAAATACCATATTTTAACTTGTAATCCCTGAAAATTTTGCCCTCATACGGCTCGCGGACGACAAACTGGTATTCATTCGAATTTAAAGGCAGTACCCTCCTGCAGCATGATTTTGCCCATGCGTAGCTGCCGGTCGGAGTTGTCACCAGAATGCCGCTGCTTTTCTGCCTCTCCCTCTTTCCGCCTATTTTGATGACGTATTTGGCGGCATGGTACGATTTCCTCGTTCCTATAAAAAATTCATTTAGCGCAAGGCTTTCAACTTTTTTGCCATTTATGCGCGCCTCTAGCCTTGACAATTTTTTAATTTTTGCTTTGCCTTTTATTATTTTTATGATTTTTTTTTTAAAGCTATTCTTGTCAGCCTTCATAAAAAATCCTTCCTTGTTCTTTGCATCAGCATTAACTCCAAACAAAAGCTGATTATCAATAAACTGGGCCGCCCTTAAAAAAGTGCCGTCGCCGCCAACGGCAATGATAAAATTTCTACTTTTAAACTGCACCTTTCTTAATCTGTCCCTGTTGGCAAACTTGTGGCTTATTTTGTATTTTTTTAATACGTTTCTAATTATTTTCAATGTTAATTTTTGTTCATTTGTTCTTGGAGTGGTATAAACAACTAGTGTTTTGCCGGGTTTCATATTTATTTACAAATCTGACATGGTTTATATGCTTTATTATTTTTTTCAGCACTGATAAATCCAATTAACATAAAGTTTATATAGGGGATTTTGAATATCCATGTTAATTGTCAAATCCTAAAAAATGCCTTGCATTTTTTGGAATGTCAGAAATGCAATGCATTTCTGAGCACCTCGGATTTTTATCAAAATTCCGTTGCTTGAAAACTAGTTTTCAAGTATTCACTAAGAGAACTTTGAATGATACCAAGTTACTTGGTTGTTCGGCTATATGTGAAAGTAAATAAGTAAAATGGAGTATTATTCAAAGTTCCCTATACAATTCCAATGCGTTTCAATTAGATGATAGATAAGAAAAAGTTAATGCAGGCGGAGGAGGAAGAGCACAAGGAGTTTCACAGGAGGATAGGCTATATTACCATAGTTATACTGCTGTTCTTGTTCGGGGGCGCTACATTTTACAGCTATGCCGAAAAATGGCGATACATTGACGCGCTTTATTTCTCTGCATATACTATGACAACAGTAGGCTACGGCGACATAACCCCAAAAACAGACATCGGTAAGATATTCACAATATTCTATATGTTTGCCGGGGTAGGGGTGGCTTTGTACGGGCTGTCGGTTATAGCAGCGCACTTTGTCGAGGTGAGGGAGGAGTTCTGGCTGGAAAAGCTCTCAAATATAAAAATAAGACATCCCAGAACATTTTTTGAAAAAATAAAGAGTTTACTCAATTTTGAACCAGGAAAGTTAGTGGGAGAGTACAATAAACCTATAAGGAAAAAATAATCATTCAACCAAAATAGCCGCTTTTCCAGGCATTGCCTGCCTTGCTTTTGGCTCTTTAGAGTTTTCTGCCACTCTAACTTCTATTTTGCATTTAAACTCTTCATCATAATTCTGCGAGGCATCATTCAACGCATGAAACTCGACGTCTTGGCCTAAAATAATATGGGGAATTTTTGTTTCATCGTTTAAAAGCGTTGGAATCATTTTGCTTATTTCCTGCCAGTAAATCTTCAGATCAGTCGCCATCAATTCTTTTATTATCTCACTTGATTTTCTTGTCTTTTTCATCTTTTCCCTTAATTTTTCCATAAAATCATATCTCCATTTTTCCGCAACAAACAAAGTTATTTTTTTAGGCTTTTCAATCTGCGCTAATTTCAATATCTGAAGTATATCTTTTTTTGTGCTTTCAACCAGAGCTGCAACCGCTTCTGCCATTTTGTCAATCTTGTTTTCATCATAGACTGGCCATTCCTGCAATGAAGCGAACCCTTCATGCCTGGCCATGTGCCATAATTCTTCGCTTAAGTGGGGGGTAAAAGGGAGCATGAGAAGGGCAAGATTTTTAATTGCCTCTCCAAAAATCTCTTTGCTCTTTTCCCTGTATTTCTGCAGTACATCTACAAATTCCATTACCTTGCCGATTGCCAAGCTGAATTCAAAATTTTCTATGTGTTCTGTAACATTTTTTATTGTTATGTGCATCTTGCTCAGAACATACCTGTCTTTGTCGTTTAATTTATGCTCGTCATAAGGCTTGTGTGATATTTCATGAATATTATCATTAACAAGATTGTAAAACCTGTTCAAAAACCTGAACGAACCGGCAACTCCCTTATCGCTCCACTCCAATTCTTTTTCAGGCAACGCCGCAAACAAGATGAAAAGTCTTGCAGTGTCCGGCCCGTATTTCTCGTAAATCTCGGCAGGATCAACGACATTGCCAAGCGA
>JAGVXR010000049.1 GCA_018303645.1 Candidatus Woesearchaeota archaeon | reverse complement strand
ATTGTTTCTAATTATGTTTTTCATTTCACTATTCGGTTTAGCAGTAGCAACTCAGCTTAAGGACAAAAATGAGCACTAAAGAATTCATTGAAAAAGTCAAAAATCATGAAATCGACATAGTCGAGCATACTTACAAGCTGATTGAAGAGTGCAAGGAAATAAACAGGGAATATAATTATCTAAATGCAATTTCTGAGGAATTGGCACTGAACCAGGCAAGAGAGATAAAAATCCAATTAAAACAAAAAAATAAAAGCATCAAAGGCAAAAAATTGCTTGGTGTTGCAATTTCTGTAAAAGACGCCATTTGCGTCAAGGATGTTGAAAGCACAGCAGGCTCGAAAATCCTGCAAAACTACAAACCGTTGTTTGATGCTTTTGTGATTCAGAAAGTGAAAGAGGAAGGCGGCATTATAATCGGAAAGACTTCCCAAGATGAATTTGGTTTTGGAGGATTCAGCGTCAATGTCGGCATTGGATTTAAAGTCCCATTAAACCCTTTTGACATGGAGAGAAGCTGCGGCGGCTCAAGTGGAGGGGCAGCAGGCTTATCACAAAAATTAGGCAGCCACATCGCTTTAGGAGAATCCACGGGAGGCTCAATTGTCGAGCCAGCCTCTTTTTGCGGAGTTTATGGATTGTGCCCGACATATGGAAGGGTTTCAAGATATGGATTGATAGACTTTTCAAACTCT
Source organism: Candidatus Woesearchaeota archaeon (assembly GCA_018303645.1). GTDB lineage: Archaea > Nanobdellota > Nanobdellia > Woesearchaeales > GW2011-AR4. The sequence goes on along the minus strand of JAGVXR010000049.1, from coordinate 9,834 downwards.
TTGGACAAAATCGGCCCAATTGGCAAAAATATTGAGGATGTTGCTTTATTAATGAATGTCATATCTGGCTATGACAAAAATGACAGCACTTCCTTGAATGCTAAAAACGAAGATTACGAGTCTTACCTTAAAAAATCCGTCAAGGGCATGAAAATCGGAATAATAAAGGAAGCCTTTGGCTCTGGAGTTGAAAGAGAAGTAGAAAAAAATGTCTATAACGGAATACAGGAGCTTGAAGAAGAAGGCGCAAAAACCGAAGAAATCTCTTTGGAATTGCCGATAAAATATGGAATTGCAACATATTACATGATTGCAACTTCCGAGGCATCAACAAATCTTGCAAAATATTGCGGCATGCGCTATGGAGCTGCTGAAAAATTAGAAGGGAGCTTTAACGAGTATTTTACAAAAGTCAGGAGCAATAATTTCGGCGACGAGGTAAAAAGAAGAATTGTTCTTGGAACTTTTGCAAGGATGACAGGCTACCGAGATGCTTTTTATCTGAAGGCGATGAAAGTCAGGACATTGATGATTCAGGAATATAAAAAAGCTTTCAGGAAATTTGATGCTTTGGTATCTCCAACAACATCGATACTGCCTCCCAAGTTTGAGGACATAGAAAAATTAAGCCCATTGCAGCATTACATGATTGATGTCATGACAGTCTCTCCAAACGTTGCAGGCTTGCCGCACTTGAATGTCCCTGTTGGATTTGAAAAAAATCTGCCTGTTGGAATGCTGCTGATTGCAGACCATCTGCAGGAAGGAAAACTGTTGCAATTGGGAAGTGCTGTGGAGAAGGGGAAATGAAAAGTGAGAAATATGGATAAAGATAAAGCAAAACTGGCTTTGAAACATTTAATTGATAGATATAATTCTAACAAGCATTTAAAAGATTTTATCAGTAATGAAAAGCAAATATCCAGAAGTTTAATCGAGCCTTTTGTAAGGGATGTTCTTGGATGGGATATAGAAGACCCTCAAGAATTCAAAGTTGAAGTTCCTGCAAGCGGTAAAAGAGTGGATATTCTGGTCTGTCTTAATGGCGTTACCAAATTTATTGTTGAAGCGAAGTCATTGACTCAGGATATAGTGGATTATAATGATTTTTACAAGCAAACCATATCTTATGCTCATTCAAAAGAAAAAACATTCGCAATACTAACCAATTTTAGGCATTTTATAATTCTTAGATGTGACGTTGAAGTTGATAATCCGCTAAAAGCTGCCGTCAAAATAATTAATATAGAAAATTTTACGGATGACGATTTTGACTTGCTTTATAATTTCAGCAAGGAAATTTGGGTTGAGAAAGGAGAAGAAAATCCACTTTACCTTAAGCTTGCAAATTTTAAAAGAAGAGCAAAAGTTGATGTTGAACTTCTTGAAAATCTTAAGGAATGGAGGCAGTCCATAATTAACAACATTAAAAAACATCCTAGGCAAAATAAATATGATTTTTCTGATGAAAAATCAAAGTACGAAGTTGAGGAAGAAATACAGCGCTTTCTGGACAGGATTATCTTTATTTGTTATGCTGAAGATAAAGGTTTTGTTGACTCTGAGCTTAAATCATTAATCGAGCTTAAAAAAGACAAGCATTATGAAAGCCAGTCTTGGCTTTTGGATAAAATAAGAAGCATATTCAAAAAATACTGGAATGATTATAATAGTGATTTGTTTAAGCTTGGCAAATGCGACGAGTTCTTTATTGAAGATGCAGTTTTATTAAAAATATTAACAGATTTAAGAAAGCCTAAGGATAAATTGTCTTACGATTTTGCTTCCATTGAAGCAGACATTCTCGGCAAAACCTATGAAAACTTTATAGGGCATGTAATAGCTGGAGAGAAAAGATTTAAGGAAAAAGAAAGCAAAGGCAAAAGAAAAAGCGAAGGAATTTATTACACTCCAGCTTATATCGTGGACTACATCGTTCGCAATACTGTCAAAGAGTATATTAAAGGAAAATCCTTTGCTTCTATCAACAAAGTCAAGATTCTTGATCCTGCATGCGGCTCTGGAAGTTTTTTGATTAAGGCATTTGATGCTTTGGCTGAAGAAAGCAAAAATATTCTGAAAAGAGAGCTAAATTATGAAGAAAAGAAAAATTTAATGTTAAACTGCATTCACGGAGTTGACAAAGACGAAAGAGCAGTTGACATTTGCAAACTGAATTTATCTTTGAAGTTAGCAGAAAGAGGGCAAAAGCTACCAGAACTTCATAATAATATCAAATGCGGGGATTCTTTAATTGATGATGAGAATATTGCAGGCTACAAAGCTTTCAAATGGGAAGAAGAGTTTAAGGAGGTAATGCAGAATGGTGGGTTTGATGTGGTGATTGGTAATCCACCTTATTTTAAAATATTTGAAGATAATCCAATAAACAAAACAATCCACTATTTAGAAATAAAAAGTGGTATGATGAATTCTGCAGCAGTTTTTATTAATAGAGGTTTTAAATTATTAAAAAATGATGGTTATTTTGGAATGATTGTTCCAAAGATGTTAGCATTTACTGATTCTTGGGATAAATTACGTGTAAAGTTATTGAATAATTGTAAAATACAAAAAATTGTTGATTGTAGGAAAGCCTTTGAGCATGTACTTCTAGAACAAATTATTTTTACTTTCATTAATACTGGACAAAACATTAAAAATAACATTGTTTACATAGGTAATATAAAAAACAATTTTATAGAAGAAACAGCCAGATTACCTCAAAATCTACTTATAAAAGAGAATACTCTATTTCTAGAACCAGAACCTAAAGCTTATAAAATAAAAGAAAAAATGGAAGAATCTGGAATAAGGCTTGGGCATGTATCAGATATAATTTTGGGATTAGGAATACAAAGTATGCCTTCATTCAAAGAAGATTATAAAACAGGTTATGAGAAATCTTTAAGAGGTGATGATATACAAAGGTATTTTATAAGGGGTTGTAAATTTTATGATAAAAATGACAAAAAATTATCACAATTTCAAAAAGAAATTCAAAAAATAAAATCCTCTCCACACATAGTGGCTCAGAGAATAGTAGCACATATAAAAGACCATATAAAAATCACTGCCACTTATGATGAAGAAGGTTTGTTTTCTTTTAATACAGTTACTAACATTTACGTCAAAGAATATAGTATTGACATTAAACTTATTTTAGCATTATTAAACTCCAAGCCTATTCAATACTTTACTTACAAATTTATTTATTCAAATGCAATTAGGTCTATGGATTTCTACAAAGCTTATGCTCAAAAAATACCAATACCAAAAAGGAATACCAAATTAGAGATAGAAGTAATAAAACTAGCTGACAAAATGCTCTCCCTCAATAAAAAGCTTCAGGAAATCGGAGACAAAAATACTCTGGAAAAGCAGAAAATACAGGAAGAAATCAGGAAAACAGACAGCGAAATTGACGAGCTAGTCTATCAATTGTACGGAATAACTGAAGAGGAAAGGAAGATTATTGAGGATAGCTTGAGATGAAACAAAAAGATTATGATTTTAATTTAAAGTTTTTGGAAGAAACTTCGCTAGGCATGTTAAGTCTGTCGAAGAAAAAGAGATTTGAGCTGCCTTTCAGGATTTATAGAATTCAAATAAAACCAGATACGAACGTTTATGGAATCCTGACACAAATTCAAGAATCATTTTTTGACAAAATTTCTACATCCTATAACTATGACAACATTTATTTTTTTGCAGTGCCTGAAGATTTTGAGCTTGTTCTGGAAACATTAAAGAATTTAAATCCTGAAAGCATAGAAACAATTGGAGCTGGATTTATTGATAAAATAGAAAATCAGTTTTTGTCGATTGAATTTTTCATGCATTACAAAAATAAAAGAGCTTCAAGAGGCATAGTAAAAATTGATGGCGCCAAACTTGAATGGAAAGGCGAGCCTGCCTTTACTTTGGAAAAAGGTAAAGAATAGGTTATGGAAGAAATATTGAAATAATTAACCATTATTTTCCATATTGTAAATAAGTATTTAAAGTATGCGCAAAAATGAACAATTCTGTACAAAAGTTTAAATAATCCAATATATAATAGACTACTCTGCGGGTAAGTCCCAGAGTCCCATGTGTACCTTGAGGTGCACGCTTATGTGGGTCTGGGGTCCGCGACCTTATTTCCACAGATGTAGCAAATTCTTGATTCTTTTTTCTATTATTTTATAGAATTTATCATCAGATGTGTTGTACTTTCTGTGAATTGCCCAAGCAACAAAATCAACAGCCTGCAAGCCCAAATTCTCATTAGACTCGAGATGCTCTATGCTTAGTTTTGCATTCCATTTAACTTTAAAATTTTTAACATAATCGTCAAAATCGGTCCTCAATAAACTGCTTCTGTATTTTTTGTCAATTATCAATTTAATATTGTCATAGCCTACTTGGGCATGCTCAACTAGAATGCCCGCTATATAATTGTAAAGCTTATCTTTCTTATCAAATAAATAGTCTTTTACTTGGGATTTATCAACTACAATTATATGAAATTCACATTCAGCATTTGCTAATTTATTAAGAATAAAATTCCTTATCTCATCATCGGAATTATTAGCTTTTATTTCGCTTAATCCTTTGATTTTTTTCTTTAGTTTTCTTTGTCTGATTCTTTTAATTAGATTATACAGAATTTTTGGGTTTGTGATGCAAAGGGCAGCAATTATAAAATACCTAGAGCCATGTTTTCCCAAATCGCCGCTTTCATCAATAAAAATATAAACTTCTCTAGTCATTTTGGACATTGATTTAAATAGTTTTAAATACTTTTTGAGTTTATTAATAAAAATGAAACACTTCACATCAGACATCATCATAGGCCTTGAAATCCACGCAGAGCTAGACTGCAAAACAAAGCTTTTTTGCGGTTGCCCAACTCATGGAAGCGAAGAGCCAAATACAAGAACTTGCCCAACATGCTTGGGAATGCCAGGCTCAAAGCCCGTTCTCAATAAAAAAGCAGTTGAATTTGCATTGAAATTATGTTTAGCCTTGAACTGCAAAATTTCTCCTGAACTTATTTTCTCAAGAAAGTCTTACTTCTATCCTGACATGCCAAAGAATTATCAGATTTCGCAATACGAAATCCCGCTTGGCAAAAGCGGAAAATTAAGATTGAGGGATGGCAAAGAAATCGGCATAACAAGAGTGCATATGGAAGAGGACCCTGCATCTTTAGTGCATCCTGCAGGCATGAAAGAAAGCCAGTATGTTTTGGTTGACTATAACAGAAGCGGCAATCCTCTTGTTGAGATTGTCACAGAGCCTGAACTGGAAAGTCCTGATGAAGCCAGGGATTTTATGAAGCAATTAATCACCATTCTAAATTATCTTGAGATTTTTGACATAAACAGCGGAATAATAAAGGCAGATGCAAATGTATCAATAAAAGAAAGCGGCTATACAAGAGTCGAGATAAAAAACATAACGGGGTTCAAGGAGATAGAAAGGGCTTTGGTTTATGAAGTGAACAGGCAAAAAAATGAGATAAAGCATAAAAAAATTGAGCAGGAGACAAGGGCATGGGATTCTGAGAAAGGGATTACATTTTCATTGAGAAAAAAGGAAACAGAGGAGGACTATGGCTATATAATTGACACTGACTTGACAATTGTTGATATTGATGACAAATGGCTCAAGGAAATCAAAAAAGGAATGCCTGAATTAGCGCAAGACAAGGTAAAGAAATTCATTGAGAAGCACAAGATAAAGAAAGAAGATGCTGAAATTCTTGCCGCAGAAAAAGAATTGGCTGAGATGTTCGAGAAGGTTGCAGAAGAAATAAATCCAGTATTGGCTGCCAAATGGCTAAGAAGAGAGTTAGTTAGAGTTTTAAACTACAATAAAAAAGAACTGCACGAAGTTGAGATTGACGAAAAGCACATGATTGGTTTATTAAAGCTTGTTGAAAACAAAAAAATAACAGACAATGTTGCAGCAAAACTATTGGAAAAGCTTGTTGAAAAGCCGTTTGATGTGAAAGAATATGTCAAAAAAGAAGGCTTGGAAGCTGTTTCTGATGTTTCTGAACTGGAGAAATATTGCAAAGAGGCTATAAGGGAAAATTCAAAGGCAGTTGAGGACTATAAGAAGGGAGAAAAAAGAGCTTTAAATTTTATCGTTGGAGTTATAATGAAAAAAACAAGAGGAAAAGCAACACCAAAAAAGGTTAATGAGATAATTTTGAGGTTGATTAGAGAAGAATAAATTAAAATATATTAAAAAGTTCTTCTTTTACTTTTTCGAAAGTATTATGGCTCAATATTCCAATCTTCATCACTATTAACCTTTTCTCAACCGTGAATATTTTATCAATCTTTATCCTGCTTGACTTTATCAGTTGCCCTGAACTTAAATCCTCCTGATTAATCGCAATGGAATAAGGTTCATCCTTAATAACCGAGGTTAATGGAAGCATTATGCAGTCTTTTGACTTGCTGTTTACGGAATCATTTGAAACAACAAGTGCGGGCCTTATTTTCTTGCCTTTCAAATCAGTGAATGGGTAAGGCAGCAAGACAATATCTTTTTGCTTGATTTCCATTTTTAATTTTTAATGCCTTGGACCAATCATCTTTTTAGATAGATAGCTATTCCAAACATCATCAGCCTTGTTTCCCCACACATCCTCTAAAGACTGCTCGCTGAACTTCACCAAATCCTTGAAATCATCCTTGATTTTTTCCGACACTTTTTGCACCTTCTCAATTAAAATCTTGCCATTGGACTCAAAAATAATCAGCTCGTCACCTTTCTTTATTCCAGCCTTATCCCTTATAGTTTGAGGAATGGCTATCTGCCCTTTGCCAGATACTTTTATCGTCTTTGGAGGAATGGCTATCTGCCCTTTGCCAGATACTTTTATCGTCTTTGTTATCATCTCGGTAAAAGTAAGAATTTTCTTACTTATAAATCTTTCGGTTTTTAAGCTTTGAGGAAAAGCAACTCCTAAGGAGGCTAATGAGATAATTTTAAGGATGATTGGATAAATTTATTGTTTTAATTAAAATTTTGTGTATTGATTAAGTTTTTATTTTAGATAGATTCCATGTGTTTCTATATAAGTTTCAACATATGCTACTACATCAATAACAGCTACATTTCCATTAGTACGTAGATTTTTAACATCTTTATCTGGAAACTTGATTTTTTTCCCGCTTAATCCTTCTATTCTATTTTCTAAATCTAGCGTTAATTCGAGAAAATTAAGCGAATCTAAATCTAAATCCTCAATAAGTCTAGTTGTTAGATTAACTTCACCAAAATCTACAAGAGACTCCTTTACAATGCCAACAATTTTTTGGTTTATTTGCTTTTGTTGTTTTTCATCCATAATCGTATCGTACACATGTTAAAGAGTTCACTTTTTAAACTTTCCTAAAGTAGTAACAATGATTACAACTCCATCTCCAAAACCCTTCCAATTTCCTCCTTAACCCTTTTCTCAAAGTCCGGAACTGTTTCACCTTCCTGCTTTTCTGTACTTAGAATTTTCATAAATGATTTTATTAATTCTTCTTCCTTTTCCAAGCTTAAGTTTTCCAGCTTGATCTGCCCAAGATGCTCCTTTATCAAAAATGACTCAATGTCCTCAACGTTTCTTGCATCTGTCTTTATCTCCTCAAACTCTTTGGAAGAGACTGCATGCGAGCTTTTCATCACAAAATATGCAGATTTATCATAAAGGAAAGTAAATATCTCTTTGAAATCAATGTCGCTTGGCTTTCCCGACTCAAGAGTGCCCCCCAGTCTAATTAGAACTATTGTATTATTCAATTCCTTGTTTTTGAAATGATTTAAAACCTCATTTTTTATGTCTTCAGGGGATTTATGGTTGCAGTCAACCTGCAGTTTTTCAATATTATAAATCTGTATCGGCTCCCACCTTGCTTTGCCATCCTCAACAATGTAAAACCCACCCCTTTCAAGCTTCTCAAGCTCTGCAAAGCTGTTCGGGAACAATGGGCCTGGGTAAGCAATCCTGCCATAGCCGTCAATCTGCCTGTCGTCAACAATATGGACATGCCCTCCTGCATAATAGTCAAATCCCCTCGGCAATAATGACAACGGCTGCGATATTATATTTTCCATCTCCTTCGGCTTCAGCTCGTCAATTCCTGAGTGAAATATGAATATTTTATAGCCACCCTCATCTTCAAGATTGTCAAGAATCAATTTTTCATAGTAAGACTTTTCAAGAGCCCCTCTCTTGCCAAGCATCCCAGTTATTTTTGCCCCTGTTTTTTTGTCAGTTGTGAAATTAAGCCTTAACTTGCCGTTTTCAACGCTTCCCTTGAAGACATTGACAAACAATCCAGCCTCTTCGAGAACATCAAGAATTGTTTTGCCGCTTGGGCTGTAGTCATGAGAGCCTGGCACAATGTAAACTGGAATGTTCAAGTCTTTTAACTGCTTGAATTTTGTCACAACTGTCTTCAGATTATCAAGCCTTGGAAATGAAGTGTTGAACAAGTCGCCTGCAATCAGAATAAAGTCAACTTTTTCTCTTACGCACTTGTCAACTGCCTTGCAGAAAGCCAAAGTGCTTGTATCCTTAAGCTTCGGGTCTCTCCATGAGCCAATGTGGCAGTCCGCTAAATGTGCGAATTTCATGCATAGTGGTAATATTATTGGTTTTTTAAAGGTATTTATACCACTGGACATCTTTGTGTAAGATTTATAAAGCTTAAATATATCCTAATTTTACTAATAAAGGGTTTAAAAAAGATGGCTCAAATGCAGTTTAAATACGAAAGCATAAAATGCGGTGATGTATTAGCTGAATTAGCTAAAATTCCTTCTAATTCCGTCCATTTGGCAATAACTTCGCCGCCTTATAATGTTGGCAAAGATTATGATAACCACAATGATAAAATGGACTATAAAGAATACCTTAAATGGCTGAATAATGTCTGGAAAGAAACAAAAAGGGTTTTAGTTACTGGCGGCAGGTTTTGCTTGAACATTGCCCCGACAGGAATAAGTAATTTTGTTCCACTACATCATGATTTCATTAACCAATTGACAAAAATGGGCATGAAATTTAGAACTGAGATAGTATGGTATAAGCAAACAATGCTTAAAAGGACTGCATGGGGAAGTTTCAAAAGTCCTTCAAATCCGCACATAGTTCCATCATGGGAGTATATTTTAGTTTTTTCAAAATTCCAGCCAAAATTAGAAGGTAACTCAAAAGATGCTGATATTACAAATGAAGAGTTTATGAAATTTTCCGATGGTTTTTGGCAAATTCCTCCTGAAACACAAAGAAATGGGCATCCTGCCCCATTTCCAGAAGAAATTATATACCGCTTAATTAAATTTTATTCTTATAAAGGCAATACGGTTCTTGATATGTTTGGGGGGACTGGGACTGTTGCGGTTGTCGCTAAAAAAACAAATCGCAATTTTATCCATATCGACATTTCAAAAGAATATTGTAAAGTTGCAGAAAAAAGATTAAATTCAGCAAAAGAAAAAATGTCACAAGCCAAATTGAACATCATTATTGATGAGAATTAAATATTTAATAATGTAAGTGATAGCCTTGAAACAATCAAAAGATAACAAAGCAAGCGACATTGTTCAATCTGAAATGCTTATGGAATTCTTTAAGAAAAATCCAAACAGAGATGTGCCTCATCCTGAAGTTGTAGATTGGGTTACTGCTGAATACCTAAAGCGAACTGGTAAGGTATTTAGGGATCCTGATAGGGGCATTCGCAAATTGCACCAAACTGGTTATCTACAAAAGATTAAGAAAGGAGTATATAGGTACGACCCTAAGCATTTCAAGACACGGGAATTGGATGATTT
>JAGVXR010000048.1 GCA_018303645.1 Candidatus Woesearchaeota archaeon | reverse complement strand
ATGAAACTCTCCCGATTCCATTTCATTTCATCGGTAGTTTCTTGTCCGTAAATTGAATTGATTTGATGCCTTTGAAGCATAGGCTTCTTGAAGCTTCTCAGAACATAAATTTTTCCCGCTTTGCGGTCGGCTAAAATCAGATTTATATGAAATAATCTAGGATTTCTTCACGCCTAAAAATTTATTGTTCTTCAAATCATGCTATCGCACTCGGCGGCGAAGCCGTCGGAGGAAAAAATGGCAAGGACAAATACAAACTGGCATGTGGTGGAATTATTTAAGGACAGGGCGGAAAAAATCGACTGCAAAGAGCATTTCAGCCCGAAAGAATTTGACATTACCATTGAGAAGATTTCCAAAGTGAGAAGGACAAGAAATGCCGCCTACAACATAAACTTCCACTTTGTATGGATACCAAAGACAAGGGCAAAAATACTTGTTGAGCCATTTAAGTCTGATGTGAAGGCTTTTCTATTGGAAAAATGCCAGGAGAAAATATGGGACCCGCTGGCATTGCAGATAATGCCTGACCACATTCATTTTTTCCTGTCAGCTCCGCCAAAATGGGCGCCTTCAAAGATAGTGCAGGAGCTAAAAACTTACAGCTCAAGGCTGCTGAGGAGAAAATACTCAATTATAAGGGAAATGAGAGCAACAGATGACTTTTGGGCGTCTGGATATTATGTTGGAACAGCAGGGCACATCACTAGTCTAGATTAAGCAATTTTGTTTGATGCGCTTTGCGCGCATGGTGGGCATACATCTACCCCACTATCGTGGGAAGGTTTAAGCCCACAGCTTCTAAAAAACCATGAATTGCCTATTTTGTCAATTTTGTCCATGGAATCCCATCTCTTAAACAATTTAAACTGCATTTTCATTATCGCCCCTATATCTTCTTCTTTAGCAATTCTGTATGCCGGTTTCGTCATGGACATTAGTGCAAATTTCTTATTAATAAACATTCCCTTTTTCAACAATATTTATTAACCAATATTGATTTCTTCTAGGTATGAACAAGATAAAAGTAAATATCTTTGTAGACAGGAATAATTTAAACAAAACGCTGGAATTAGACAAAAATTCAATAGTTTCTGATTTGCTAAAGAGCTTAAACATAAACCCAGTCACAGTCATAGTCTCAAGAAGCAATGAATTGATTTTGGAAGATGAAAAATTAAAAAATAATGATGAAATTAAGATTTTGAGTGTTATATCAGGAGGTTGAAATAAAATGCCCTTAGAAACATATTTGTCGGATATTCAGGAAAAGAAAGAACTTGCGCAACAAATGGCTAGGTGGTACCATAAGGGTTTTGGTTCTTCTATGGAAGGAATTCTTTGTAATATGGAAGGATACGTACAGAATCCAGAAATGCTGAATTATTCTGAAATTGTTTATAGATTATTAAATAGAGTAGAGGAGTTTTATTCAAAAATCCCGTTTGGTGATTTTCATGGAAAGGAGCAATTTTATCCATTATTTATTGTAAAGAGTTTGCTTCCTTTTTTACATCATTCACTTGATACTACATTTAATGAGCGGACTGAAGAAAATTTTAGAGTTTTAGATGTCAGAATACAAGCTATTGTTGAGGTAGGTAGGCTCTATGACGAAAGTTTAAGAAGTGTATTGAAGGAAATAAGATTATTGCCTGAAGGAAAAGACTTTCAAGTCCAAGTTATAGACGATAGAGGAAAAGTTTGGAGCTTTTAAAATGAACTGCTGCAATCAAAAGCCAGTCATGGAAATGCCTTCAGGCGAAAGGCTGTGCAAAAGCCATTTCACGGAATATTTTGAAAGCAAGGTTTTCAACACCATAAGGAAGTTTGACTTGATAGGCAAGGAAGAAAACTTGGGAGTTGCTTTGTCAGGCGGCAAGGACTCCTTAAGCGTCTTGAATATTCTAAACAAATTATCAATACAAAACCCTAAAATAAAGATAAATGCTATCGCAATCGACGAGGGAATTGCAGGCTACAGGGACAAGACGCTTGAAAAGGCAAGTGAATTTTGCGATAAAAACAGCATACAACTGCATATTTTCTCGTACAAGGAAGAATTTGGCTTGACTTTGGATGAAATGCTGAAAATTCTGAAAGTAAAGCCGTGCACAATCTGCGGCATTTTCAGGCGATATCTGCTGAACAAAAAGTCAAAGGAATTAAAATTGACAAAATTGGCAACAGGGCATAATCTTGACGATGAATGCCAGTCAATCTTGATGAACCAGATGAGAAATGCTGTTGAGGCAAGTGCAAGGCTGAGTCCAAAGACAGGCATCACGCAAAATGAAAGCCTGTTTGTGCAGAGAATAAAGCCGTTATACCTGTGCACGGAAAAGGAAGTTACAGCTTACGCTTTCTTAAATGGATTATTGGACAACTTTTGCGAATGCCCGAATGCGCCGCAGGCTTTCAGGGCAAACGTAAGGGACATGCTGAATGAATTGGAGCAAAAAAATCCCGGAACAAAATACTCGATTGTGAACTCATTCCTGCAGACTTTGCCGTTTCTGAAGGAAAAATTCAAGGGCGGAATAATAAACATCTGCTTAAAATGCAGCGAGCCTGCTGCAAATGAAGTCTGCAATGCCTGCGTTTATTTGGAAAAGCTAAAAATAAGCAGAGAATTATTTAAAACAGAGCTTGTATGAATATTCATTATTTTAATGATTCTTACACAAAAAATTTAGAATATTTTCAACAGTTACTATACATCTTTTGACTTCCTATTTTGGTAAGAAAGCTGTTTTATATCCTTGATGGGTAATTAGTTTTGGTGCTAAAGGAAGCCGTTTCTGATGGACTTCCAAAGCAGCTAGATAGCCAAGAAGGTCTTTCTTAAGGAAGCTGGTCATAACAATAAAATTTCCTTTATTAAAAAATGGCTCTCCTAATCCACCCAGCCACATGCCAGCGTAAATATCCCCTAATCTATCACTTACCATTTTAGCTGGGTCTCGGTTTTCATATGCATTGATACTGAGCCGTACTGCGACTTCATCAGAAAGGCCAAATCTAGCTCCTGTAACGTAAACAGCAGAGTCAAAATCGTCATATCCAGTTGCAATATGGATTATTGCATCAGAAAAATGTTTTATCATATATTGCGCCATTGGATTTTTTTGCAAATAGTTTGGTAATAATTTATTTTTACCTAAGCCAGTTGTTTTTTGCCTAAGTACTAAACTACTGCCTGTTTTGGCAACAACGGATTCATTGCGGATGTCTTCATCTAAGCCAGCTATTTTTTTCTTAAACACTGAAATACCGCCTTCTCTGGCAATAAATGATTCATCGAGGATGCTATCGATTGTTTTTATGATTGTTTTTTCGTCATTATTACAACTACAAAGTAGGTATTTTTAAAACTTTGTATTTTTTGATGAATGATGAACAGAAACTTATATAAATATGGGCTTATTACTCAATTAACAATTGTTAATTAAATAATGGAGGTTGATTAAAATGCACACATTGCCGAAATTGCTATATGATTACAACGCGCTCGAGCCGTACATTGATGAGCAGACTATGACAATACATCATACAAAGCATCATCAGGCTTATATCGACAAGCTGAACGGCGCAGTGAAAGGCACAAAGCTTGAAACAATGAATGTTGATGAAATTCTAAAAAATATCAACGATGTGCCTGAAAATATCAAAATGGTTGTAAGAAACCATGGAGGGGGGCATTCAAACCATTCATTCTTCTGGCAGGTAATGGCTCCTGACGCTGGCGGCGAGCCTCATGGAAATGTCGGAGATGCAATTAAGCACACTTTCAGCAGTTTTGACAAGTTCAAGGAAGAGTTTATGAATGCTGGCTTGAACAGGTTCGGCTCAGGATGGGCTTGGCTTGTTGTGAATAACGGCAAATTGGAAGTTTACAGCACTGCAAATCAGGACAGCCCTTTGATGGAAAATAAGACACCAATTTTGGGTGTTGATGTTTGGGAGCATAGTTACTATTTGCTGTATAACCAGAGAAGAGCCGACTACTTAAAGGCCTGGTGGAACGTCGTCAACTGGAAGAAAGTTGAGGAAATGTTTAAGAAGGCTGGGAAATAGTATTTTGTTTATAAATAAGTTTTTAAAGGCTTCTTTGTTTTTGGATTTTAAAAATGAATGAATTGGCATTAGAAGGAAAGTTAATTCGGCTTGCAAGAAAAACAAATCAGGGATTTGATTTTGCTGGCTATAATGCACATCTCCGAAGCATATACTATTATGAAAGAGGAATTAGAAGTCTAAGCGATGAAGCCTTAGAGATTAATGAAGCGTATATGAAAAATCTAAAATGGGAGCAGAGAAAGGTTTTTCATAAGCTTCTTTTGCATGACGGTAGTAAAGATTTAGCAGAATATTTTGAGCAAAAATACCTCATACCAAAGTTTTTGAAGACGTAAGTTATTTTTAAGCCAAGTTCTCGAATAATTTTTCAGATTTCTGAAGCTTAATTGCTCCTTTTAGTCTAGGCTTAATTAAGTCAAGGAATATGGCAGTTTCAAGAGTCTTGTATTTCTCATCTTCAGGTACACCTTCAGCGGCTGACAATAAATCATTTAGTTCTGCTGCTGAGTAGTTTACAGCAAAATATGTGCCTCCTTTACAACTAATTCCATTAGTCTTTGATACGTAGGACTGTGTGTTCCAGTTGCATATTGCTGAATTGCCATAGCATGAAAGTAAAAATAAACTATTTATAAACCTTAGCACATCACATATGCAGAATCTGTATAAACTCACTTCTTCTTTTCCTTGGCTGGACTTTTAACCGCAACCTTCACCACAAAATAATACACTATGGCCCCTAAAAGGTGCAGAAATATCAGCACAAGAACCCACACCACCTTGTCTATGTCCCTCTTGAAGTCCCTCTTTAAGCAGTCAACAACCATCCAGAGCCAGAATACAAGAAGGAACAGGAAGGCAAGCATCACAACAATCCCAAGCCCTGCAAATATCCCGAAATTTGGCATGCCCATAAATCCGAATACATCAGAGTCCCTTCCAAAATAGCCGAAGGCATTTGCCATGGCAACTGCAAGAATTGATGCCAAAGAAAAGATGATTGCCCTTGATGTAGTGTTCATAGCCCTTAATTGCCTGTGCAGTATTTAAAAGTTGCTGTTTTTTACTCTTCATAATCTTCCTTGCCTTTCTTTTTTGTATTCTTCAGCTTCTTCGTCAATCCAATCTTCTTGTGGCATTTCTGGCATTCAAAGACATATGACGGCACGCCTTCAAAAGTTTTCCTCTTGTATTCGGAAGTTGTATCGCCTTCGTTGCCGCAATGAGGGCATTTGTATTCAACATTGATTACAAGCGAGTTTTCAACCTGCTCGCTGCTTTCAGTATAGCCGCATGAATAGCAGACATAATGGCCTGCTTTCTTGTCAAGTTTGTTTCCTTTCTTCATTGGCTTTCCCATAATCCCTTTCCTGCACTTAGGGCACTCTTTCCTGAAAACCCAAGCCATAGCCCTTCCCGAATCCATAGTCCTGTTGGTAAAGTAAACACACTCTTCCACGCTGTTCGGTTTTTTTAATGTCATTTAGATTATCCCCCTTATTAATTTCCATAGCTTGACTGCCTCATCATAGCTCATTCCCATTATAATGTCTTCGGTTATGTTTGTTTTTTTCCTTATTTCCTGCTGGTACAGCTCAAGTGTTACGTTCTGCGGGCAAAAGCGATTGATTATATTGCTGTCCGCCCTGGCTTCCCTTGATATCTCGTAAAAGGTTGCGTTTAGGAATAATGCATTTTTTGCTGACAATCCTGCTGATTTGGCATCCTCTGGATATTTATTGACAAACTGCCTTACTAAATCTACAGCTTCGAAGCCTTTCAAGGCTGAGCTGTTCCTAAAGAATACCGACTCAAGAATAAGCGGCCTTGACTTGCAGCCAAATCCCTCTTTTGTTGTGCCCGATAAGCCGTATTTCTGCCCTCGGATATACAGCTTTTCTGCTTCTAGGTTTAAGGTTCTGTAATCAATAAGGTAATTGAACTGCTCCTGCCCCGCCTGCAGCTGGATTTTTTTCAGCTCTTGGTAGTCATTGAGCATCAAATCAATCTGGATTATGCTACCCGGATAGGTCTCCATAGTTGTATTGTATTTGGAATTAATCAGATTAATTTGCTTGGCTCCGTAGCCAAAGTCATTTGTTTGCGCGCATCCTATAATAAAAATCAACGCTACCAGCAAAATTCTTTTCATATGATCACCATTCTTAAAGAGCGGTTGATAACTAACAGCTTTTATTTATGCTTTTCGCATGCATATTTGCACAATTTAGGCGGATTCTGCCAAGTTGGCGCAGCAGCCCAAAAACCAGATTCTGTTGCATTATCGGGATATTCACAAAATCGTTGCGATTCGGGATATTTTCACACTCACAAAATCACCAGAGAGGCTTCTATTGGCTCTTAAAACCTAATAGTTAGTTCTCTGGACTAAATCAACCTTATGGGTTTCCAGCCGATAAAAACCTTATCGGTTGCGAGGCAGGCTCTTTATTTAAATAGATTTAAATAGGAATTTCTATATTTTTGGTGGATAATGTGGGTATTTGATAAAATAAGCGAAATTTACGAAAATTTAGGTAAATTAGCTTATCTGGAACTTCAAACCGAAACAAAAGAAGTAACAAAATTAAGGCTGATTTCATTATCCATTATTTTGTTTTTCCTGTTTATTCTAGTAAATCTATTGTTTAATGGAGCAATTTATAGCCTAATATTAAATAATCTAGGTTGGATTCTTTTATTGATAGTCGTTCTATTAATAATAAGTGTGGCTTATCCATTCATAGCGGACTTATATTTAAGAAAAATTATAGAAAAAGAAATAAAAAAATATGAAGACCTATCACTTGCAGAAAATTTTTCTATTACTTGGAAGGTACTCGGTAAATTCTATTTTTTAAGTTTTATATTGTCAGTCATTTTATTTGTAACAATCATTTCTTTATTATCCGCTCTTTTTATTAAATTCCCTGATTTTATTTTAAGTTATTTTCCGAATATTGATGTAGGTTCTTTATTCAGTCTTGGGTTAATTTATAAGTTTAGTCTTGCGTTTCTATGCATCTTTTTTATAATCATCACATTCATATATTCATTTAATCGTGAATTGGAAATTAGAAATAGAACGCCTTTGAAAAAGGGATTTATAAAATTTAATTATAAGATTATATTTACTCTTTTTGGATATGTGGAGGTAATCTCCAATATTACCAATATTTTACCTACAATAATTTTTGATTTTTTTAAGAATAAAGAATCCAACATTTATTTTATTTCTGGTAAATTAAAATTTGCTTTTTTAAGAGAAAGAATGTCAATTGGTTTTGAGTATGAAGGTAACATTTCCAATCCAGATTTTTGGAGTGCAATTTTGCAAAGCAAAGACACAAAGTTATACAGGGAAATTGAAACTCAAACAATCTTAATAGATTTTGGAGATTTTAATGTATTAGTGAATGATAATCAAACCTTATTAAATAAACTAACAGGAAAAATCGAAGCCCATAGCAAAGATGCCATTATGGGAAGATGGAAAAAATTTAAAAAGAAGTAAGCGGAGGTAATTAATATGGAAAACAGAATTAGCTTTGGATTTGGATTTTCAGTTTTTGTTCCAGCAACCGAATCTCAATTGAAGGAAGTTTCCGAGACAATAGATAATAAACTTGGCAATAAAAATAAATATTTAGCACCTTTCTTATTGCAGTATATAATAAGAACCAAAGATATAAGTATCTTAAAATCAAAAAACCTCGTAAAAATAGCAAAACAATCCCAAGATGAAAGTATGAATAATGCTAGAGATAAAATAATTGAAACACTTTCAGAGTATAAAATTTTTAACAGGGAATTATTAACAATTGATATAACTAATATGTTCCAGATAAAAGAAATAGATGTGAATAATATGCTTGAAGATATGGAAAAAAGAGGTAGAATAAAATTAATGAAAGATAGAATTGAATTGATTTAATTCTTAAAACTCTTTTTCAATAATTCCATCCATCTATTGCCCTCGATAGTTCCCTTAATCCCTGCTTTTATCGCAGGCGTTGTTCCCAATGCAGAATGTATTTTAATATGGTTGTAATAATTCCCAAATGATTCTGTCATTAAGTCGGCAGTTTCCTTGTTTTGCAATCCTCTCATAACTTTAAGGCGTTCCCTTATCGTTCCGTTCAGTCTTTCCATGACATTGTTGTTTGTTCGCTTGTCTTTTATCGTCTTTAACCTTATATGGTTTGCATTACCAAGAGCCAAAGGAATACTTTGCTCATAACTTACACACCCATCAGTTATTATAAATTCAGGTCGCTTTTCTGCAATGCCTCTTGCT
>JAGVXR010000032.1 GCA_018303645.1 Candidatus Woesearchaeota archaeon | reverse complement strand
CTATGTCCGCCCATGCCATGGTTGGAGTGTAACGCCCGACTTGCTGCTGGACTTCTGGAGTTGGCGTGTTGTTCACTCTTGAGTTGCTGGCATTTGCAAACTGGCTTTCGTCAACTCTGCCGCCTACAATATGCACTAAAATAGTGTTGGAAAAGTTAAATATAAAAGTAAAATTCTTATGAATCAAGCCGCCAACAGTAACTCCGTCTATGGGATTCATAAATGTGCCTTCTGGTATTTCAGTGCCATTTCCAAGTGTTATGTTTAAGCCTCCAAAACCTAAGCCATCTGCCCCTCCTTGCTGCATTGTAGTAAATACTCGCTCCATTTGGGTTATATTCATGCCTTTTATGATGAAATCAGAGCGATTAGTGCATGTGATTCTATTGAATGTATCATTTGCGCAGAAAACTACGCTATGAGGGCCTGGGCTTGTAAAACTGCTGTTAAAATTAAGTATTCCGCTTAAGTTAAAATAAAACTGCCGTCTTCCATCAGGAGCAGAAATAACAGTTCCTGCAGTCATAGTGCGGTTACTATCATTTACCCCTGTAGGAGCTATTGTTGAATGTGTAAAAGCCAAGCTGTTTAATATCATCGACACAGTATGGGTAGTATTATCTGAAACATTAACATAAAATGTAGCAGTTTCATAAGAGGTTATATTATATTGTGTAGTGTCAGCGAGCACTCCACCCAATGTTGTGTCTAATGTTATTGTTGGGACTGCTGTATCAAGGAAGAAAGTGCGGTTTGCTGAAAAGTTCAAGCTAGCGCCGGTTGCATTATGCTCGTAACAGGCAATTGCAAATGTGTAATTTCCATCAGCGCTGAAAGTATAGTTCATGTAGCTTAATGTTCCAGCAACATTACTTGCGTTAAACACCCCATCATCAGGCGAACTAACAGTTGTTACATTTTTTACTGTACTCCAGGCAATTGGCGGCCATGTACTGTTAATCCACAGACTGCAATTAGATACGTTTTGACCATTATCAGCACCGCCTACCCACGTCATATTAAAAGTAAAGTTTATATTTCTGGCAACAGTATTAGTGCCGTTAAAGGAGAAATTTGAGGGGGTTCGAACACCTAATTGAATCCCATCCCATGCTGCCTCGACAATTAACAAAGAGAGCAAAAAGACAATGACTGTAGAAGATAACAGCAATATGTTTACCTTTCCATCTCGGGAATTAAATAAACCACTGAAACCCTCTTTTTCCATTATCCCTCCTCTTTGTCTTTGCGGCGAATTAAAGGCTATTGGCTTGGCAGCATATATTTAAATCTTTTGATTTAGCATATATGACTTATATGCAGCTGCTTTAGCTAAACTCAAAGTTTGAAAACGCCAAACCCCCATGCAAATACAAAAAATGAGATTGTATTTAAACTTTTCGGAATTTTTGTAAAATTTATATTTTGGAATAGATATTTTTAAAAAGATATTTCAAAATTGGCTTTAACCTAAAAATGTTAATCAGGAATATAACAAAAAACAGGATTATTGCAGGCGATGCAAGATTATGCGAGAATATTCTCTTAAAATTTGTAGGCCTGATGTTTACAAAAAAACAGAAAACATTAATTCTCGCATTCAACAAAGAAAAAATAATCTCGCTGCACATGCTTTTTGTCTTTTATCCCATAGATGTCCTGTTCCTCGATAAAAATAAAGTTGTAGTTGACAAAAATGATAATTTCAAGCCGTTCACATTCTATAAGTCAAAAAGAAAAGCAAAGTATGCTGTTGAGCTTGTTAATGGAGCAATAAAAAAAACTAAAACAGGAATAGGCGATAAAATCAAATTGCAAGCAGGCTTTTGAAAATCAATCCTGCTTCTTTTTCGAATGAAAAATTGCAAAATTAACTAAGCAGGTAAGCAATTAAAGCTGCGGGATTAAGCAGAAGATTTCCATATTTTAAAAAATATTTGCCTAAGAACAATGTCTTTAGGTGCCCTAAGGCAGCATCTATATTGCCTGCAACCGCATACGAGAAAGGAAATCCGTAAGCCTTATAGCAAAACGCGAAAAAGAAACTCACTGCACAAACATCCTCTTTTGCCAGGTAGAGAAAGATAATCGCCATTAACAAAAATATGAGGATTTTGGATATAGTTGGTTTTATAAATTGCTTTATATTCATTGAAAAATTGAGAAAAACTGATAATATTTAAAATTATTGAAATTTCAAACAACAACTTTTAAATAACGAGAATAAAAACTAGATTTTGTCGGGGATGTAGTATAACCTGGCATTATTTCCGGCTCCAGCATTCTGGAAATCTGAGCTGCAAGGCAATGAAAGAAGTAACCGGACGATTAGGGTTCAAATCCCTACATCCCCATTTTTTATTTCTTCAGCATTTTAACTAGCGGCTTGTAGAACTCAATTATGAAAATTATAAAAAATGCAATCAATATCCCTGAGATAAAATAAGCATAGTAAGATTTTGTGAATTCCTTTGAGACGGGAAAATTGAACTGGTAAATTGAAAAAAACAAAACTGAAAATATTATTGCCAATGAAATTATAAAAAATCCCAAATTAAATTTTTTCCTTTTAATTTCTTTTTTGGCTTTATTTTTCTGCAGCTGCTTTTCCGCCAGCGCTTTTCTTGCCGCCTCCAGAGCCTTCAATCTTGCTTTCCTAATTTTGTAATTTTTGTATTTTGTTTTTATTTTATTTGATATTTGCCGCCTGAAAGCAAACAAAATGGCTGCGACAGTTAAAATAACATAAATGTAATACTGGTAGAAAACAAAAAATGAAGTTATATTTGCAAATTTATCCCTCTTTAAAATAACCTCAATATTTTTTGAATATAAAATATCGCTGAATTGCGCATTTATTTTTATTGGATAATTTCCTTTAGTAATCTCATTGCCCGGGTTTATGTTTAAATTAAGATTTCCCGATTGCCCTGGATTTACAACCAATTTTTTCGGCTCGACGGATATCCAGTCTGGAGCGTCCAAGCTTATGCCATAGATTGCCTGCTTGATTCCAGTATTTTTTATCTTAACTGAAACATACTCGTTTGCGTAATAGCTTGTTATTTTTGAATCTGAGATGAAATCCGGCTTGTAGCAGTCGTATGCTGGCACAACCTCAATGCTCAGCTTTTTCTCTGATTTTACAGACGGAAGGTCTTTTATTGAGGAGGCTGCAATCACATCAAAAATTCCTTTTGCATTTGCAGGGACATCAGCATTCAGGCCAAATTCCTGCTTTTCATTCGCGTCTATTGAAAATTCGCTTTTATCAGCACTAATCCAATTCGGGCCTTTTACATCCAATTCCGCATCAATTCTTTGCAGCCCGCCATTTGCCAGCTCTCCGCTGTATTTTTTGCTTTCGCCTCCGCAAACCCTGTCATATTCTTTTTCAATCTCTAGATTCAATGAGTGGCATTTCTCAACATCAACATCAATGCCAAGGCTTTTTTCAATTCCAGCAGAGGAAAATCCATTGACTTTTATGGTGTATTGCCCTTCTGCACCCAAACTTGGGTTTAAACTAAGGAGCACAACGCCATTCTGTTTTCCTTGCAATGCAAATTCCCTGACATTCAGGCCAGCCCAGCTTGCGCCTGTTGTATCCAAAGAATACCTGCCGTCAATATTTGCTTTGTTGACAACCATTATTGGAATTGTTTTTTTCTCGTTCTCGCAGATATTATAAGTGCCGTTGTAGAATTCAAACTCTATGCTTTTCTGTCCTTCTGCAAAATCATGAAATTTTCCTGAAAACAGGGAGAAGTCCTGGGCGTATGCAGGATTTGCCAAGTACAAGAATGCAATAAGCAAAATCAAAACCCTTTTTATTTCAGCCATTAAGCCCCTTGTTGTTGATAATGAAGGATAAAAATCAGTAGTAAGTCTGGGCTTCTTCCAGCTCTTCGCTTGCGCTTTCGCTGCCCTGCACCAGCCTCCTGACGCCGAAAAACAAGCCAACTGCAACAAGCAAGACAACTAAAACAATTAAGGTTATCTCCAAAAGATTCTTCAGCTTGGCTGCAAGAAGCCCTTTTACAGCAACAACATTGCCCTTCAGCGCCAATTGCTTCAGAACCTTGCCGTTGCTTTGCACGGCAACAAGGAATATCTGCTCGCCTGCAGCGCTTCCTTTTGACGAGGCAAATATGCTTATTGTTTCTGACTCTCTGGGATTCAGCACAAATGTATTCGGGCCGCTTAATCTCAGATTAGCCCAGTTTGCCCCGTCCAGAAGCAAGGTGTAAGCATTTGCATCCTTGCCCTCGTTTGTAAATATGATGGGATAAATAACCTCGCTGCCGTCATTTTTTATGTCCTGCCTTAATGTCGGAACGTTTATTACAAGCTTGTCATTGACAACCTGCCTTGCCTGCTCGCTTGCGCCGAGAACAAATATTGGTATTTCCTTGACTTCGCTTTCGCCGCCAAACTGCGACACTATTTCTGCCCTTACGGTATAAGTTCCTGTAGGCGCATTATCCTGGATTTTAAGCATGAAATCTTCCCTCACTTCAGCCAAGCCGCTGTTTTTTATCTGGTCGATAAACCTTGCTGATGAAATGCCAAGCTCCGGAATGCTGACTTTTGCGGAGATGCCGTTAAGAGGCACAACTCCGCTGTTTTTAAAGCTGAGCTTTGCAATTAAATTTTTGCCCGCCTCCACGCTATTTTCAGGGCTTAACGCAATGCTGCTTATCACAAATGGAAACTTCTTCTGGCTTATTTTCAGCCCATAAACTTTCTCTTCGGAATCGCCTTCTGCGTCAACAACTTTTAATTTAAGCTTAAACTGATTCTGCTCGAACCTCCCTATCAAAGGCAGCTCAAGCTTCTTCACGACATTTTCGCCTTCGGCAATGTCAAATGTTGCTGTTGCGTCTGCAACCACATCGCCGTTTTCGAATGCCAAGACAGCGTCTATATGAGCATCCTCGATGCTTTCAAGAGCCGTGAGCCTGACCCTTAAGTCAATGTCATTCTTGCCGTCTCCTATGATTACAAAATTGTTCTCATTTTCCGCAACTACCTTGCTTTCAACTTCAATGCTGTCTATTGAAATGTCCAAAGCCCTTCCACCGCCTCCATTGCCTGAAACAATGCCTTCGCGCATGGCAATTCCATACACTTTTTGCACGGACTCGCCTTCAGCGTTCATTATCCTTACTGTTAATTCGAATGAGCTGCTGTCCTTGAGCCTGTCAAGAAGCTCCAGCCTCAGCAATTCAGAGGAGCTTGTGTCGCCGCTTAATTCAAAGTTTGGAGAGGCATCTGCAACAACATTGCCGCTTTTCAGGTCTTTTAAAACTGCCTCCACATGGGCATCTTCCAAGTCTTCAAGCGCAGTGAATTCAACCAAAACATCAAAATCATTGCTTTCCTCGATAAAATTTGTCCTTGAGGACGCAACTATCCTGTCATTTACCCTGACCCTGTCTATGGAAACATCAAGGGCTCCCCTTGAGGTTGTCTGCCTTGTCTTAATGCCGTATGTTTTCTGCTCAGAATTGCCCCTGACATCTATAATTTTAATTGTCAAGTCAAACTCATCTTCCCTCTTAAGCCCGTCTGTAAGGACTAAAGCAAGCACCACTATAGAGTTTTGCCCTTCCGCCAAATCAAAGTTTCCTGTTGCGTCAGACACAACATCCGAGCTCTGCCTTCCCCTTAAAACAGCCTCAACATGCGCGTCTTCAAGAGCCTCAACAGCTGTGAATTCCACTATAACGGAGAATGCATTTGAATCATCCATGAGATTGCTCTTTGATTCGCTGACGACATTGCCATTGACTATGGTCCTGTCTATGGAAACCTCAAATCCTGATGCTGCAGCATAAGAAATATTACTAAGTAATCCTATAAAAAGCACAAAAAGCGATGCCAAAACTGATATCTTTTTATTCATGTTTCCCTTGTAAATGATGTGGTAGTATACAGCCCTTTTTAAAGTTTTCGTTATTGGATAGTAGGTACAAAAAAGGGATAAAGTGAAATACACACTCAACTTGTGGTGGGCATTTAATTAATATTGACTAAAGAAATTCTAAAGGTATCTCTTTTCTTGTAGGGAATAGTATAGCTGGACTATTGGAGGTAATTCTTTCCCTTGCATTTTTTGGGCTACAACTTGATATGAAGCGGATAGCTGAGGATTATCACCAATTTCTCTAGTGCATGCATCACCACTGACTTTCTCCTTCAACTGAAGAAAACTTTGCAAAAGTTCAGTAATTTCTGGATTACCCTTAATTTCAGTTAGACCCTTGAACACTGAAGCAAGAACGGGCCTAGTCACATTAAGAATTTGGTCAATTCGCTCGTCTAGTGTTTTGAGTTCCTTGAGAAATGTCCTCTGCTTTTCAGACAATTCAATTGCTTCTGCCGGCATTTTATCCATAATATTATAGTCTGATTTATAAAGTTTTTGTTATTAGAGAGTAAATACAAAATTTGCTAATTTAAAAAATCCTAACATTAACGTATTTAAACCAATTAGAACTACCAAATTTCCTTATGATAACAATAGTGGGAGCGGGCCCTGCAGGCTCTTATCTTGCATACCTGCTCGCAAAGCAGGGAAAAGAAGTGACAATTCTGGAAGAGCATAAAACTATAGGAGCTCCCGTCCAGTGCACTGGCATTGTAACCCATTCCATTGAGAATTTCTTCAGGCTGAAAAACAATGTTATAGCAAAAAGGCTTGACAAAGTCATTGTTGTGAGCAAAAATAACAGGATAACTGCCAATGTAGATGAAATCGTGATGTGGCGCGACAAATTCGATAGGTATGTCGCCGAGATGGCAGAAGATGAGGGGGCTGATATTCTGCTCAGCCATAAATTTATTGGCTTTGACGGAAGCAATGCAATAAAAGTCAAAGACGCAAAAAACAACAAAATCAAAAATATAAAAACAGGCATTGTTGTCGGCGCAGACGGCCCTTACTCGGCTGTTGCAAAAGCCGCCGGCATGAACTCAAACTCAAGGCACTACATCGGAATGCAGGCAAAGGTAAATCTTGAAATGGACACAACGGCATTTGAAACTCATTTTGGCGGCGATTTTCCGGATTTTTTCGGGTGGGTTGTACCGGAATCAGAAGGCATTGCAAGGCTCGGCATAGGCTGTTTTGAAAATGCGCAGGGGCATTTCTATAAATTTTTGAAGAGCAGAACCGGAAAAAAAGATGTTATATGCTGGGAAAGCGGCTTAATACCATTATACAATTCAAAAAAGGCAATACAAAAAGGCAATGTCTATCTTATCGGGGATGCCGCTGCGCAAGTCAAGGCTACTACAGGAGGCGGCATAATTCCATCGCTGAAAGCTGCGCAAACCTTATGCGGCTGCATTATCAACAACAAGGATTACAACGAGGAGTTCAGAAGGCAGTCTGGCAGGGAGCTTCGCCTGCATTTAAGGATAAGAAATATGTTAAACAAATTTTCTGACAGGGATTATGACAAATTGTTAAGCTTGATGAGTCAGGAAAAGGTAAGAAAAATACTAAAAAAGTACGACAGGGACACTCCGATACCTCTTGTAACCAATCTTCTGATTAAAGAGCCGAGGTTTTTGTATTTCTTGAAAGTGCTTTTCAGCTAACAAAAGCTTTTTAATAATATGCCATTTTCTCTACGAAGGTGGATTAACTCATGGACTCAAATGAAGATGAAGAGATATCTATTGACTTTGGTAAAATAAAGAATTTCTTTAAGAAGGAAGGAAGGAAGGAAAAAAGGACAGAAGAATCTTCAGAGCCACAAAAGGAGAAGACGGAAGATGACGAGCTAACCATTGACTTTGGCAAAATAAAGAAATTCTTCAAAAGCGAAGAAAAAGCAGAAGATACAGCGAAAGAAGGCGGTAGAGAGGACGAAATAGCTATTGATTTTGGCAAGATCAAAAAGATTTTCAGCTCTGGCGAGGAAACAAAAGGGGAGGAATTGCAGATAGACTGGGGCAAAGCCATTGATTTTTTTAAAAGATACGGCATTGTCTTTATTGCGCTTATTCCACTTATTTTTTCAATTTATGTTAGAATGCAGGCTGAATCCCTGCCAATAACTGACAGGTGGGCAGTGGACAGCGTTGTAAATAATATAAAATCGCAAATAAGGGCTGGGATTGACCAGCAGTACCCAAACCTGCCTGATGCAAATAAAGATGCACTTGTAGATGCTGAATTTCAGAAAGTAATAAGCCAGAATAATAATCAGATTGATGAGCAGATTAAAGCTACATCAAATTATTTTAAATCATTCTTCCAGGATGAAAGCGGAAAAAGGTACATGCCTGACATAGACCCGTACTACTGGTTCAGGTATTCAAAAAATATTGTCGAGCACGGGCATCCAGGCGACATACTAAAGGATGGAAGGCCATTTGACACCTATCAGCTGGCTCCTCTAGGAAGATTTGTGTTTCCGGACATGTTCCACTCGTATGCGTCAGCTTATTTTTACAAGGCACTGCATTTTTTTAAGCCCGGTCTGGAATTGATGGATTCCATGTTTTACCTTGTCATATTTTTCTCGATGCTGTGCGTACTGCTTGTTTTTTTAATCGGGAGAAAAATTGCCGGCAACACAGGCGGCTTTTTTGCAGCTGCGATGCTTGCTGTCAACGGGGCTTTTCTGTCCAGAACACTGCATCCCGACAATGATGTCTGGGTTGTCTTCTTTCCATTGCTGATTACGTGGCTGTTTGTATCAACCATAGAACTCAGGAATACGCTGAAGATTGCGCTCATTACGGCAATCGCAGGCTTTTTTACAGGATTATTCACTTTGGCGTGGAGCGGGTGGTGGTACATATTTGATTTCCTGCTTGCAACCATTGGGCTGACGTTTGCCTATCTTGTCTTTGCAAATTTCAATGAAATAAAAAGGAATGCAAGGTATATTCTAGCTGACACATCACTTAGGAACCTTATCTTAATCGGGCTGCTGTACTTCTTCTCAACAGCGGTTTTTGTAGCGCTATTTTCAGGGTGGGGCGCTTTCTGGGGCAGCTTTATCGGGCCTTTGAGCTTTCCATCTATAAAGGCGCCTGTGTCAGCAGGAGACTTATTTCCAAATGTCTTGACCACTGTTGCAGAGCTTAATGAGGGCTCCATAGACGGCATTATAAATTCAATCGGCGGGAAATTTCTCTTTTTTATAAGCTTGCTGGGGGTAGTGCTGTCCGTATCCAGGGCTGACGGAATTAAAAAATTTGATTTCGCCTACTCCATTGCAGCAGCCATGTTTTATGGATTGTACTTTCTGCTGAAGAATCTTGGATTTGACATCTCGATTTTTGGGCTGCTGATTTGGATAATGGTTCCAGTATTAGCGAGAATTGGAATTTCCGTTTACAAAAAAGACTCTTCATACGACTTTAAGCTGTCTATACTGCTGTCGCTTTGGATAGTTTCAACTATTTTCGCAAGCATAAAGGGGATAAGGTTCACATTATTGCTAGCTCCTGCATTCAGCGTAGCTTTTGGCGCAGCCCTTGGAAAGTCCTATTCGTATGCGTCCATGCTGCTGACAAAGGAGTTTAAAATTCATAAAGCTGTGAGCAGCAGCATCTTGATTGTACTGCTTCTTTTGGTTTATGTTAATCCCACCAGAGGCGCTATCAGCGCTGCAGGCTCTGATTTGCCGATCATAAATGATGCATGGTACAATGCCTTGATTGCGATAAATCAAAATTCAAGCGAGAATGCGATTATAACGTCTTGGTGGGATTTCGGGCATCATTTCAAGGCGATTGCAGATAGAAGAGTCACTTTTGACGGCACAACCCAAACAACACCGGCTGCGCACTGGGTTGGAAAGCTGCTGATGACAAGCGACGAGCGGCAGGCAATGGGAATCCTTAGAATGCTCGACTGCGGAAGCAATAGAGCATTTAATGCCTTATACAAAACGAACAATGACACCCACCTGTCAATTAAATTATTAAATGATATCATCCTCTTGGACTATCATCCTCTTGGACAAAGAGGACGCGGAAAAAAAGCTGGAAGTGTTAAAATTTGATAAAAAGCAGATAGAAAATATAATTTCATTTACACATTGCGACCCTCCGGAAGCTTATTTTATTGCATCTGAAGATATGATCGGCAAAAGCGGGGTGTGGAGCCATTTTGGAAGCTGGAGCTTTGAAAGAGCGGATTTGTGGTACAATGCGAGAAGAATGTCGCAGGAAAATGCAGTTGAATACATGATGAAAAAATTCAATTACACAAGAGAAATGGCAGAAAATACTTATTTTGAAATGCAGGCAATCACAAGCGACAGCGAAGCCAACACATGGATTTCCCCATGGCCGGGGTACGGCGGAGCAACGAGCTGCGGCAAAAATGACAACGGGCTGTATATATGCGGCAACGGGCTTCAGATAAACCTGAGCAGCCATGATGTATTTGCGAGCGGCCAGCAGGGCATTGTAAGGCCCAGAGCAGCCGCATTCACTACAGACGATGGGCTATTAAAGAAAGATTTCAATGGAAGCACCCTTGACTTGGGCATGACAATTATACCGAAAAACGAGAACGAGCTTGAGGCTGTTATGTCAAGCAAAGAGCTGACAGGAGGCATGTTCACCAGAATGTTTTACATGAGGGGGCATGGGCTCAGATATTTTAAATTATTCAACCACCAGCGCGGATTGACAGGCACGGATATTTATGTATACAAGGTTGATTGGGATGGGAGAAATGCAACAATAGTGAAGGAGTATGGGGATTTTTTAAGTCAATCTCCAAAATATGATAAAGAAAGCGATGCGATAAAAAATTTATCTGAGCCAAATAGCACAAATGCATCTTAAATGAAGCCAAACAAAATATTTGCCGTAATTCCCGCATATAATGAGGAAAACAATATAGTCAGCATAATCAAAAAAACAAAAAGGTATGTCGGCAATATTATAGTTGTTGATGACGGCAGCAATGACAAAACCAAAGAGGTTGCGGAAAACGCCAATGCAGTTGTGCTTAGGCACATTATTAATTTAGGTAAAGGCGCCACTTTGAAAACAGGCTGCGATTTCGCTATCAGAAAAGGTGCAAAATATATGATTGTATTGGACGCGGATGCCCAGCATAATCCTGATGATATACCAAGATTTATCAATAAATTAAAAAAATATGACATTGTTTTCAGCTATAGAAGTGTAAGCAGCAAGATGCCGCCCGTGCTTCGCTTCGGCAACTGGTTTATTTCAGGCATTGTAAGGGCATTGTATGGCATAAACTTGAATGACACTCAATGCGGATTCAGGGCTTTTTCAAAGGAAGCTTACAGGAAGATTGGATGGAATTCATCTGATTATTCGATGGAGTCTGAGATGATATCAAATGTTGGAAAGCAAAAATTAAAATATGTGCAGATCCCCATACAAACAGTATACTCCGACAGGTATAAAGGCACTACAGTGGTAGATGGCATAAAAATTGTCTTAAATATGTTTTGGTGGAGGCTGTTCAACAGCAAATAAAATGGTGTTGGGAATACAAATAGCGGGATTTTTGTTCGGGCTTTTCATGATTTATTACTCTTTTTTGAAC
>JAGVXR010000031.1 GCA_018303645.1 Candidatus Woesearchaeota archaeon | reverse complement strand
CACCTGTTTCTTTGTCATAGGCTTCTCCTGGTTTAAGCTCGATTTCTTTGCCATCTACCATAATTTTTTTATTGTTTTTGGCATTTGGCGGATTGATATATTCATCTTCAATCTTTCTTTGTGCGCTTGTTGTTCCAGATAGTGATGCTGACAATTCTTGTGTTTGTGTGTCTATTATCTGTAAATTTTGAGGGAGAGTGTATTTTGCAGTAGGATCATTTATTTTTTCGAATATGGTAGTTGATTCTTTGATAGTATTGGCACTCAGCAATGATGGTTGCCAATTATCATTAGAACCTGCTCTTCTCTTTTCTACTCCGCCATCAGAACCTATCCTAAACTCATTTCCATATCCTTTATAATATTCAAATGTTGAAGTCGTTGAGACTCCTGTTCCAGCACCGCTAGGGAGATTGACTAAAATACCACCTTGTCGAGCAGCCCCACCATTGCCGACAGATTGCGGTTCAGCAGGAGCATCTTTTTTGGAACTGGATGGTGTTTGCTGTTCTTTTTCTACCCATTCTCGGCTTGTTGCATCAAATACATAAATTCCATTATCAATTAAATCTACAAAGTCTAAACTTTCGGATGCTGGCGCATAATTTTTATCCAATGCTTGAGTGAAGTAACGTTTCGCTGTATTGCTATTGCCTAAACTAAGGAATACATTGCCTATTTCTGTCAATGTTTCAGGGCTTGGATTTGACTCTTCTGCATTCCTTAACAATGATGAAACTTGCCTTCTATCCTCAGTTTTTTCACTTTTTACAAGTTTCGAAGCTTGTTGGATATAAGTTTCTGCTACTTTCTCCTTGAAATTTTGGAAAGATATGGGGTTGTTTGGACTTCCTGGTTTTCTTAGGATAATTGAATCTGTTTTTTCATTGATAAGACTACCATAAATCTTATCAATATATGGGAATATATCATTATCTAATCCTATTTTCCTATTTTTATGATCATACCATTCACCTCCTTTTTTTACCAGTTCATAGTCGGTTCTCTGAAGAAAACCATATCGAGTACCTGGGCGATATATAAGGATACTCTCACTTACAGGTAACTCAGGTTTTTTTGCTGCTTGTGGTGCCCCGCTCACCTTCTCCATCCCAGTAAATTTACCGCTTATTTGACTTTGTGTTGTTTCTTCATTATCACTTATCTCTTCCTTTTCATCAGCAACAACTTGGATTCTGGGCAATCCCCTGAAGCTGTCGTCAAAATAAACTCCGCCATCAGCGTAAATAACCAATAATCCGTTCTGCTCCCTTCCATTCATCACCCTGATGTAAAGCGGAACGTAGTCGTTGAAGCTTTCGAGATAATATGCATAGCCCTTCTTTATTTCATACCACCCTTCATTTAAGTAATTTAATTCCTCGACATTTTTGACTTCTTTTACTTGCACGCTTGGAGGCTTATTGTCAATTGCATTTTCTTTAACGGCATTCGCTGTTATGCTGTAATCAAAGTAAATGCTTGAGGCTAATATTGAAGCCAATAAAATTATAATTGCGGCAAAACTGACAATGCCCTGCGCTTTTTTGTTAAAATTTTTCATTTTCATGCGAAAGGTTTATATAGTGGTTTGGCCCTTTTTATAGTATGAAAGACCCAACAAAGATGACAACTAAGGAACTGATAGAGCTTGCTGACGAAATTAAAAAGGGCATGACTGATGAATGGCTTAAGAGGCGTGAAAAAATTAAATCTAAACCTCTTCTGGTCCAACAATCTTAATAGATTTAAGTCCATTTTTCTTAATCACCTCGTTTATTGTTTCTTTATTATTCCTAAGATGAACTCTATTGAAAGTTATTAAATAATCTAAATCAAAAATAGCAGTAAACAAAACAATAAATGCGTCCTCCTCTTTGATATTATGGTTTTTTAGTTCATTAAGTAATCTCTTGTCATCAACTCCCAGCTCTTCTATTTTGATATCAACATCTTCATTACTAAGAAGCTTTGTGCTTTCTTTTAGATAAAAGTTCTCGATTTTTTCTTTTAGTTGTATATTATCCCACTTAACTAAGTGTTCGATTAGGTAGAATGGGGTGATTAATTCAAATTCTTTATTTCCAACTCTTTTTATTAGTCTTCTAGCCACATCTCCAAATTCTCCCTTATCCCATTTACCTACAGTTACAACATCTAAATCTATTATTATTTTTTGCTTCATTTTATTTTGTCTTAACCTGTGTAAACCCCGTGCCTGTTGTTGTTTGCTCTTTTTTCTTGTCTTCCTCCAAGTCAAGCCTTGAGCAGTAATCCTGCCTTACCTTGAAGCCTTCATCGATGATGTTGTTGATGTTTCCGATTACCTCGCCCATTGTCGAGAATAATTTAGTGCCTTCGCAAACTGTAAATCCCCATGAAGTGGGCTCAGGGCAGAATTTCCAGCACATAGCCGATATTCCTACTCCAAGCGCTGCGAACGGGCTTGACAGCGCTCCCTTAATCAAGCTCAGGTAATGGTCAAGCACAGCAGTCCATGGGAAAACAGCAAACAACTCCGTGTAGATATACTTGCAGGTTGAAAATGCCTTTAAGTCTTCGCAGGCAGTTACAGGCTTGCCTTCTTTTCCGACTGCATTTTCCAGGCAGTCTGCATACAGGCATTGAATTTGCCTGAATTTGTCCAAGCCATAAATAATGCCGGGCAGGCACATGAACAAAGTAGCGGTGATTAGATTATGCTGCGGGTCCATCATCTCGCTGACAGGCCTGTTAAACCCAATTGATTTGCCGGATGGATAATCAATCGTGGATGTTGTACCTTTCTGGTCTTTGGGCGTGACTTCTTTAAAGAAGCTGTCTTTAGGTGTTGCTTCAGTCTGCTTTCCAACATAAAGCCCAGGGGTTAAATAATCAAAATTGTTGTTTATGTAATCCTGCACTTTTGGCCCCCATAAAAATGTCATCTGGCAGTTAACTAATTTGCAAAAAGTGTTGCCGGTTAAGCTGAAGCTTTCTTGAGCACTCTGGCGCGCACCTTGTTGAAGGTTGCACCATGCAACTTTTTCTTTGTAGACTACAGGGCAAATCGGCTGGATAAACCCACCCAAAGTAAAACATGTCGTGTCTGATATAGCTCCCCATAGATTAGCAACAGTATAAATCAAGGAAATTGTATTATAAATAATCCCAAATATCTGGCAAATTCTCTTGGCATAGAAAACAAGCCGGTTCATAGTTCCAATCAATTTGAAGATTCCTTTTGCATCGCTTTTGGCGTCTTTTATCTTGCGCTGCACTTCACTGCTCAGCTCTCCCAATGGAAGGTTTGAAAACCGGACATTGATTTTTGCATTCTCAATCTCGGGGTTTTTTGTGATGTCAGTGCCGCTGCCAATCTTGGAGAATATGCTGAATGAGCAGCTAAGGCTTGCATTGTCTATTCTGAAATCATCCTTTTTCAGGGTTACCTTGATGATGGGAGATTTGCTTCCGGCTTCTGTGTTGAAAGTCTCGATATTTTCCGCAATTGAGGTGTCGCCGGAGCAGCTTGCAGGGCTGATAAATATAGTAGAAACGGGTTTTGTTGTTGTTTTTTGTTTTAGATTCACCTGGCAGAAAATTCTTTGGTTTATCAATGTGCCAAGCTGCCTGTCAATTGTATCAGGAGAGCACACAGCAGAGCTGCCCCAGAAATCAGGCACAGTTGCATTTTCCAAGCCAAATGTCTTCAGGCCCCTTGTTATTATCAGGGAATTGCCTGCATTATCGCTGAAGTTAAATGTTATAAAGCTTGAAGCCTGAAGGTTTATAGAGTCTGTAAGCCACGTGCATATGTGCTCGTTTCCTTCTGTCCTCTCACAGGAGCCAGCAACATTGGCAGCATCGCTTATGAACTTTGAAAAGTCAGCAGCTGCAAATAAATCATTTTCCTCTGTAAGGTTTGCGACAACAGCTATTTTATCGCCTATCTTGGAAAATCCCGCAAATGCCTGAGTTAACCCGCCGACATTGCTTATATTAAGCATCTCCAGAACAGGCTCCCTATTATCTACTGCCACCTCAATGGCTTGCGCCTCTGCAACAGGATTTCCAAAAATGTCTGTTGTGTCGGAATCTATGGAAAGCTGAACGCTTTTTGAAGAGCCGAAATTAACATTTTCCCATATGCAAACCCACTGGGCTTCGTTATCGCAGCTTGTTGCTGTTGCCTGCCTGCTGCCAACATGCAGAATCACTTCATCTGGAATTAAGCCGCTTGCCTCGGCAAAAACAGCTGTTACAGTGTTGCCGCTTTGCCTGCCTATTCCTTCCGTAGATGTGGATAATGACTCTGCAACAGGACCGTCCCCGTCAATGGAAAGAAATTTGCTTATCGCGGCGCTTTCCTTGTTGCCTGCAGTGTCAGAGGCATTGATTGCAATTGTTTTTAATCCTCCTGCGCCTGGGTCCATCTCAATAAACCACTTGCATGCGCTTATGCCTTCTTCAGCAGCAGAGCAGAATGCCCGCAGAGCAGAATGCCCTGGCATTTTTCAGATTATTGCCCGGGTTCAATGCCGACAAGTCTGCAGTAACTGAGTTTTTGTCCAAGTCGTCGCCTGATATGTCAACTGCAACTTCGACATCAAGCCCAAGCGATGGGAATGTGCTTAAGGTTATCCCGTTTCTTGAAATTTTAAAGGAATCTGCCTGGATTATCGGGCCAGAGTTATCAACATCAAATGTAACTGAAGACTCTGCTGAAACCTGGTTGAGATTGTCAGTGGCTCTTGCAAAGACTGAATTCAAGCCGCTGTCGAATGTTCCCGAATCTATGCTGACATTTGAATTAAAGCTGCATTCTTCAGCAGCTGGCTCCATTGTGTGCCTGAATGCGCTGTCAGATGTGTATATCTCAATGCTTTTTATTCCGGCGCATTTATTGTTGCATGAAGCGTCATTGCATGCGAAATCCGTGGCATCATAATTTACAATCACGTCCTGCGCCGAAGAGAACTTGCTTTTGGAAACATACAATTTGACTTGAGGCGCAAGGTTGTCAATGACCAGGCTGCCTGATTTGGAATCTTCAACAGAATTATCATCCCTCAGCAGGTTAACCGTAAATGGTATGGCTATCGGCTCAAATTCCTCTGTGCCGTTGCCGGGAATCCTTAATGTGCATTCAAAATTGCCGTCAGATGACTGTATGCATTTGTCGAACTGCATGCTCGGCTCTATTCCCAAAACAACCTGGT
This sequence comes from Candidatus Woesearchaeota archaeon, assembly GCA_018303645.1. GTDB lineage: Archaea > Nanobdellota > Nanobdellia > Woesearchaeales > GW2011-AR4. Next base: position 9,632 of record JAGVXR010000031.1, on the reverse strand, counting down.
TGTTTGTTATGGTATCGCCGCTTATGGAAGCCACCACGCTGAGGCTGACAAAATCATCTGATTTTGCAAATCCTTCCACTCCATCTGCGCCTTTAGCAGAAACCTTGCTGATTGAAGCATAAACGCTTGTTGTATAGAACGGGATGGTCAGGACTAAAACTGCCATGAATGACGCAATGAAGTGCATGTATTTTTCCCTGCTCATTTTATTTTTCCCTGATTTTCAATCTTTGATTGCTGATTAAGTAGTGAACGACTGCAAATTGCTCTGAAGATTGTTTTTTGTACTGATTTATCTCTAAAACCTCCGAAAATCCGATTATTGCCATGATGGCTACTTTTATCTGGTTCATTTCATTCAAACTTCGGATGCAAAGCAAGTGAATAGGTATTTGAGTATTCCTCAACCCTGCCGGTTTGCTCGAAGTCTCCCAAATCTCGGTTTTGCTCAGGCACATTTGCAATGTCTATGCTGACGGCGTAAAATACAATGGCATTGGAATTTTCAAGCTCATTTGGATTGATTGTGAAGTTCAGCCTCAAGCCTCCTTCAGGAAATCTCTCCTGCCCGGGAGATGCCTTTTCAGCAAAATCCATCTTTGGAGTTGTAACGCACTCTTTCTTGCCAAAAATTCCTTTTTTAAAGCAGATTTTCTTTTCCGGAATGACTATCCTCTCGTTAAGAATCAGGTTTATGTCGGCAAAATAATTGCCAGGCGCTATCTCAATTTCAGGTAGTTGTGAGCGAGTTTCGCTTCGCTCACTCGCATTCGACTGCTGCCCCTCATAATTCGCGAAGGAGGAGAATTCCAGCTCTGTGCCGTCGCTGATTCTTGTCAGAGTTATTGACGCTGATTCCTTGCTGCCCAAGTCAAGAGGCGAATTGACGAACTGCCACCCGTTTGCTGTTTTCACAACATTCTTCTTTTTCACAATGATATTTTTTGTATAGATGGGAGTGGTGTCAATTTTCAGCTGCGCATTGGCATTTGGCTTTGGGTCAAATTCAGCTGCTTTTCCTATGAAGCCGTCCTTGGTTATGCTTACAAAGCCCCCTATGCCGACGGGAAATCTTTCTTTTAGAGTTCCTTCTAAGCCAGTTTCTCCTATGAAGCAGCTTTCGCCTGCAACCGTGTAAAGCACATTTGCCTCCTCAAGAGGCTTTTTTGTTGCGGCATTTTTGACTTCAATGGTTATATTGCCGCTGGTTCTTGCGCCGCAAAGCAATGAGCTTTCTGACAAAGAAGCCCTTTCCAACGGCGCAAAATCTGCAGGCATCGGCTTGTTGTTCCTTATGTTGCCCTCCAAAAACATGCTGAATGAATAGCCCTGCCCGTTTAATGCAAAAGGGTCCTGCACCTCGACCAAAACAGGGAATGACAAGTCATAGGCAAACCTGTACTGCTGTATGCCAAAAAATGAGATAAGGCTGTTGGCCGAGCTTGGCACGCAACGTTCGCCTTTGCAGTTCAGGTCAAAATACATCGGCCAGAAATCAAGGTAGGTGAAGTAAGCCGCAATGTTCCTGAAGGAGCTGTTTGCAACAGGGATAATTGTCGAGTCATAAAGCCTTTGGGTTATCTCAGATTCAAACTCGTTTCTCTCATAATTATAAGTGCCGTCAACCTGGAACAAAGGAACATAAGCTGAAAGCAATCCTGTTACTTTGTTTCTTATGTCACTTTTCTGCCAGCTGATTGAACTGCCAAACTTGAACTGCATTTCAGACATCGGAGGCAGTTTTTCAGAAGCAGTGCCTGAAAATGCCGCCAGCAGGTTCAGAATGTGCTTTTCCAGATAGCGATGCTTTATTTCCATGTTGGTTATCTTTGTTGCGAGTTCATAGATTTTATCCATGTTAACAGGGATTCTGACAAAGAACTGGGTTAATGCCGCCTTTACGTCCTGCTTTTCTATGCTCAACGGGAATTCCACCAGAACTGCCACATCATCCAATCCAATTGTAACGTCTGCCTTTGGCTTTCCGCCTTCTGCTATCCTGAAGCCCTGCCCAAGGAATGGCTCGAAATGATTTATGCATTCTTCAAACTTTGAGTTGATGTATCTTTCAAGCTGCTTTTCGATTGAATTGTCCGACTGCCTCAGCTCAGGCCTTTTTGAGGCAAACTTGCAGTCGCCTTTGCAGTTATTTGCTGATTTTAAATGCCACCAGTACGCGGTTTTCAGCTCAGAGCTTTTCTCGAATAAAACAGCATCACTTTCAGTCGGATTTTGTGTCATTGCAAACGGCTCCTTGCTTAATGACCTGTCTGTAAAGCTTATGTAGCCGCCTTGCTTGCCTATTATTTTCAGGCCCTCAACTCCGAGGGAGTAAGCGCAGTCGTTTGCGTACTTTCTTATCGGGTCAAATTCAACTGGAGTTTGCTCCTCAATGATTCTTATTTCAGGCTCCAATGGCTGCGCAACTTTTTGCGTTGTGTAAAAGAAAATAGCGCCCCCTATCAATACGACTAACCCTATTATCATGAAAACCGTAGTTTGCGCCTTTTTATTGTGCATTCTGATTTTCATTTTATTTTCCATCCTTGCCCATTTCCTGCAGTTCCCTCTGTATAAGCTCCAGGTCGTACATTTTCTGCTCCATCAGCTCCCTGGCTAGCATTGATTTTTTCTTGCCGAGCTTTTTGGAAACCTTTTCCAGCAGCTCATTTATCTCTTTTGATACTGTAATACGTATTTGTATACTCATTTTTATCTTAGTATATACTTTAGTTATACTAACTTTAGTATTAGTATATAAATATTTCTATAGTTAAATGGAAACTTATAAGATAATCTATACTTAATTAAGGATAAATTTAGTATTTATAAAGTATTTATAAAGTATAACTTGGTCATGGACATAATAACAATCTTTAAATATAATCTATTCCCATAAATTGCAAATGGTTAAAAAGAGCCTGATAGATTATGTCAGAAACCTTGTGCAGAAGGGATATGATATTTCTGCAATAAGGAATATTTTGCTGAAATACGGGTATGCAGGCAGTGAAATCGATGAAGCAATAAAGGCAAGCTTTAACCCCACAGTTAAGCATGTGATACACCTGTCGCACACAACCGCGCTTGTCATTATTTTTGTTTTCGCCTCGCTGCTGGGGGTTTCATCAATCTATTATTACGGCTCTTCAAGGGCGCCGGCAAAATTATTGGACTTGAACCTTGAGCCGATAACAACAACTGCCGAGCCCGGGCAGCCAGTCATATTCCTGAAGGAGCTTTCCAACCTCGGCTCTTCGAAAAGGTATGATGTTGAAATAACCCAGGAGATAATAAGCAAGGCAACAAGCAGGTCAATAACTCAAAAAACAGAAACAAGGGCTATCGAGACATTCGGCTCAACCCAAACCAAAATGCTTGTGCCGGATGACGCGAAGGCAGGCGACTACATATTGAGGGTTATTGTCGAATATGACAACAAAAAGGCTGTTGCAACACTGCCAATCAGGATTATTGCCTCTTCAAAAAAAGAGACATGCTTTGACGGCATTAACAACCAAGATGAGGGTGGAATTGACTGCGGAGGAATGTGCAGGCAGTGCGAAGAGCAGGCTCTGGAATGCGATGACAGCAACCAGTGCACAAGCGATTCCATTGAAGGCAATGAATGCATCAACAACCCGATTGAGCCCTGCTGCGGCAACAGCATCTGCGAGGAGCAGGAGGAAAGCTGCGCCGCTGACTGCAAAAAGGCCGAATACCCCTCATTTTCAAGCGGAACATTGGATGAGATAAAAGAGCTTGCAAAAGCCAATCCAAGCAAGGCTTTGCAGCAATGCAATCAACTGGAAGTGCCTGAGCAAAAAGATGAGTGCATAGCAAATATAGGCGAAGTGCAGCGCAACAAGAATTATTGCGCGCAAATAATAAATGCAAGAACCAAGGACTTGTGCTTTTTGAATATCGCAAAGGCAATCAACGACGATTCGCTTTGCGAGGAAGTGTCCATAGACAGCAGGAAAGACAGCTGCTACATGACATTTGTCCTTGACAACAAGGATTATTCAGTATGCGACAAAATAACGAACAGCCATCTGAGGCAGTCGTGCGAGTCATTAAGGCAGCTGAATGAGATGAACCAGCAGAATACGCAATAGGAAGTATTAGAATGGCCTAAACCTTAAAATAACATGACGAAAAAGAGCCAGATAAGTTTTTTTATAATTGCAGGCATTTTGGTATTTATCACTTTCTCGTTCTTGTCATACCTCAATGATTTGGAGTCGGAAAAGGCCAAAACAGAGCCAAAAACCATGTATTTTGGCATGGCGCCTGTAAAAAATTTTGTTGAATCGTGCCTTAAGGAGAAGTCGCTTGAAGCTTTGGACTTCACAGGCTCAAAAGGAGGCTACTACAATGACCCTGATTTTGGCGCGGATTACTTGTACCGGAGAGTCCCCTATTATTACCATATGGGCGGCAACTTGACGCCGACAATCGGGTTTGTAGAAGAAAGCGTTTCTGATTACATAGAGGATAGCATTTCATTATGCATAAATGATTTCATGGCTTTCCCCGGATTTGAAATAAGCGGCGGAGAGATAAATGCGGATGCCTTGCTTAGCGGGGATAAATCTGTTTTCAGATTAAACTACCCGATTGCCGTAAAACAAGGCAATTCCACGGCAAACCTTGAAGATTTTGCAGTAGAGCTCCCAGTAAGGTTCATTGGATTGTATAATGCAGGATTGCAGATAACTGGATTACAAATTGAGGATCCTAATAATATCTGCCTGAGTTGTTTAACTGATATAGCGATAAAGAATAATGTAAGCATAAGCCTGGAGAATTACAATGAAGACACTATTTTGTTTAAATTGGCTTTGAATACGACAATACAGGATTATGAGGCTATGCAATTGGTATTTGCAAATAAGTATTTAATAAAATGATTAAAAGAATTATTTTATTGGTGCTGGCATTTTCTTTAATATTAAGCATAGTGAATTCCCAGCCCTGCGGCACCTCCAACAAGCCCTGCAATAATTGGGCCAACTTTGACTATGGAAATCCAAATGCAATTATTTCCAACATTCCGCCTTATGAATTGAACATAGACAAGGTGCTTCAGTACAATCGCGAAGAAGAATTAAAATCTCCCCAAATTGAACCCAATCTTGATAGGATTCCTAATTTAAAACAGCTTGATTTTACAGAATTAAGAAATGCAGTACAAAGTGTTTACAGCGTAGATATTGCAGATATCAACAAAGGCGCTTCATTAGTCGGAGGATTGTTAAAGTCGACGTTTGGCGTACAAGACCAGTTGGACCTGTCAAACAAAGCAGGATGGGCAATAAAGATTAATGATGATGGAAGGATTGTGGTGACTAACGGCGAAATCAGCGGAACCCAGATCAAGGATGGCGACAAATTTACAATAAGCAAGGCAAGGCTTAATGTAAACCTCAAAATGGCGGAAGTCGAGGAGTTGAGCTTCAAAGATGGCAATTATTATGTGAAGCAGGGTGATATTGCATCTATTGATTCTTACAAAATAAATGCATTAAGCACAGATGTTCTTGTAAATTTTGACGGGGGCCAAAGGCTTGAGCTGCTTAAAATTCAAACGGAATTAAATGACGCATTGAAAGAAAGCAAGAAGGTATGGACAGGCAAAGTACAGGACCTCTATAATCAAAGGGAATCCCTTAAAAGTATTTTAGGGTTAAGCCAGTCCTCATCATCCCAAATTTTAACTGGAATATACGGCAGCAGTCAGAATTCAGTCGTCTTTGGAGATAATTCAATCCTGGTTAACGGCAACGGGTTTAGCGTTACAGACGGCGTTAAAGTTGTTACTCCGCAAGGGGGGAATATTTTAAGCATTGCAAGAGACAGCCAGCCAACATTGTATAACTTGATAAAAGGTAAGGGAGGAATTAATAATGGGAACTTTGTTTACGGACTGGGTGAAAAAAAAGATACTATTAGCGTGAATCAATTTCTTTCAGCCGACAAACCTAAAGAAGATATTGAAATAAGCAATGAGCAAACTGCAACCATAGTGAGTCCAAAAGGCCAAAATGAAATTATAGTGCAAAAAGGCCAAACTGCCAGCCAGCTTGTCGGCGGCTACAAAAAAGCAATAGAATATGATGTAGTTTATACATTTCCAGACGGCACCTCAAAACGCGGACCAGAAGTTGATTTTGAAAAACTGCCCATAGGGACACGGATTTCTTTTGATCCGGATTTTTCGGGGAATACCGTTGAAGTCTCCAACAATCCACAATCTTATAGTCAAAGAATAGAAAATTCTATAAAATCCGGGGTTGGGGAAGTTGCAAAAAAGTACCCAAGCTTGCCATTTGCACCTCAAGAATTTAAAGCGGTTACTATAGTTGAAAGCGGTCAGAATCTCAACGAGAAGTGTGATGCAGATAGCTGCGGAATACCAAAAATTAGACCCCCGGCTATAAATGAGGTAAATCAAAAATTTGGTACCGAATTTAGATGGGCTGATATAAAAGACAAAAAAATGTCGCCTGAGGAGCAAACAAGAGCTGGTGCTTTATTTTACGGAATAGTAAAGAATAACATTTATAATGCATGCGCAGGATGTGATGCAAATACTAAACTGGAATTGACATGGATTGGTTATAATATGGGCTATCCCACAGTAACTAGTTTAATTTCAATGTATGAAGATACTTATGGTGCAAAACCAACTGCCGCTGAATTTAAAGATTTTCTGACTGTTGAAAATCTTAGAACTGCGTCACCTAAGGAGTATGGCAATAATAATAAGTGGAGTCCTTTGAAATTAAAAAGGAAAATAGATATTGTTAGAGCATATCCAGATAAAGTAAGAAGGGCTCTAAGATAAATTAATTAGCATAAAAATTAAGGAACTATATAATTTATATAAATTCAAAGCGCAACATTTAAATATAAGCTCAGCATAGGCATTCTAAAAATGGCAAATAGCATAAATTGGATGGATGTGAGTATTCTAAAGCTAGATAGGGCCATCCACACTGCATATATTACAGCAGTGATGTGCTGATTGCCAATTTTAACCTTAATTTTCTAAAACAAGATTGGAGGTGTTAAAATTGGTGCAAAAGACTAAACTAAGCAATGCGGAAAAGGAAGATTTCGAGGAGTTTTTGCAGAGCTTGTCTGCAGTAGACTTCAACAACCGAAATGAAGAATCGAAGTACAAGTAAAATGGAAAAAGCCGCAAAAACAAAGAAAAATAAACATTTAAATAGTCATTGGAATAACATTCACCTTATGATTAGGCAAGATTATTATAGATGCTATTATTGTTGCTAGTTCTCATCAGATAGTTTCACTTTTAAGCGAGGGTGCCCAAGCGGCTAAGGGGAGCGGCTGCAAAGCAGCCATACGAGCTTTTCAAGCGGGAGCGGCTGCAAAGCAGCCATACGAGCTTTTCAAGCGATGAAATGATTGCGCCAAGCCCGCTTTATCATGGGTTCGAGTCCCATCCCTCGCTTTTTTATTTTAATAACAAAAACATTAAATATAAACAAAATTATTTCTTCTTAAAATGCCATTAAAGCTGTACAACACCCTGACAAGAAAGAAGGGATTATTTAAGCCGATTAAGGATAAATTTGTTAATTTGTACTCCTGCGGGCCTACGGTTTATGATTACGCCCACATCGGCAACTTCAGGGCTTACATTTGCAGTGATATTCTTAAGCGCTATCTGAAATACAAAGGCTTCAAGGTAAGGCATGTGATGAACATAACAGACGTAGATGACAAAACCATAAAAGGCGCAAACTATACACAAAAAAATATGAAAATGCATTCTTTGAGGACATTGAATCATTGAGCATTGACAAAGCAGACATTTTTCCAAAAGCAACTGAGCACATAAATGGAATGATTAAAATAATTAAAAAATTATTAAAGAATGGAACTGCCTATAAAAGCGAGGAGGGCAGCGTTTATTATGACATTTCAAAATTCAAGGAATATGGAAAATTGTCGCATGCAAAAATAATGTCGCTGAAAGAAGGCGCAAGAGTTAAGCAGGATTCTTACGAGAAAGAAGAGGCAAAAGATTTTGCGCTTTGGAAATCCTATGACGGGGAAGACGACAATATTTTCTGGGAAACTGAAATAGGCAAAGGGCGCCCTGGATGGCATATTGAATGCAGTGCAATGTCCATGAAATATTTAGGAGAGCATTTTGACATACATGCGGGCGGTGTTGACTTGGTTTTCCCTCACCATGAAAATGAGATTGCCCAAAGCGAGGCTTTCACAGGAAAAAAATTCGTAAATTACTGGTTCCACAACGAGCATTTGCTTGTTGACGGGCACAAGATGTCCAAGTCTTTGGGAAATTTTTACACTTTGAGGGATTTATTGCAGAAAGGATACAATCCAAAGGCAATAAGGTATCTTTTATTATCGGTTCATTACAGGCAGCAATTAAATTTTACTGAAGAGTCCATTAAAGCTGCGGAAAACGCAGTGCAGAGATTAAACGATTTTATGATTAAATTGAAAGAAATCAAGAATGAAGCTAAAAACAATAAAATTGAAAAATTAATTCTAAAAACAAAAAATCAATTTGAAGAAGCAATGGATGACGACTTGAACATAAGCATTGCATTAAGCCATGTTTTTGAATTTGTGAAAGAAATAAACACACTAATGATGGAAATTAAAATCGGCAGGAATGACGCTAAAAAAATAATAAGCCTAATGGAAGATTTTGACAATGTTCTTGCGGTTCTCGAAGAAAAAGAAGAAAAATTAAATCCTGAATTGAAAAAACTGATTGCTGAAAGGGAGAAATCAAGAAAGGAGAAGGATTATGATAAAGCTGACGAAATAAGGCAGCAATTACGGGAAAAAGGGATAATTTTGGAGGACACAAAAGATGGAGTTAGGTGGAAAAAAAGTTAGAAAGAATTAATTTTCAAGTTCCTTCTCTAATTGGCTGATGAGGTGTTCATGTCTATGGCTAGATTCCTCCGGATCATCTCTATAGTTTGCCATAAACAAATGTTTTATTCCATCACTCTTTGATAATCTTATTGTCCTTTTACCATCAGGCAAGTCTAATTTCAATGGAATTCTATTTTCTTCTTCTGCAAGGAAAGTTACAGCTTTATTTCTTGAAGTATGGCTATAAAGTTCAGCAATTCTTTCATAAAGATGAAAATCTTGTGGTTCTATCCCTCTCTCGGATAATTTATCCACTAAACTGCCAATCAAAAAATATACTTTTCCATCCTCCCCTACCGCAGGTGTACCAAGACCATCCAAACTAGACAATTTTAAGCCTTCCCTTTTAAAAGCTGTTTGTATATACAAGTCTTCAGATTCTTCTCTTGATAAAGGATGAAGAATATTTGGTTTTAGACTATTACTTGGGACTCTACCATATGAAACATTTGACCCTCCAGAATCATAATCTTTTCCAGTAAGTCTAACTTCCATCAAAGCATATCTACTAACCATTAAATTCTTACCCAATCTTACCATATTTCCCATTCGAACCACCTTTTTAAGTTTTTATATAAATTATAGAGAGTTTTGAAAAAAGTGGTTTTTTTGTATAAAAATTATTTTTCTCTGATTTAAAAACAGAAAAAGAATTCTGCTTCTTGTTTTTCTCTCAG
>JAGVXR010000029.1 GCA_018303645.1 Candidatus Woesearchaeota archaeon | reverse complement strand
TAATGAATTAAGCACTCTGCATACCCAAGGCGTTGAGCTCGTTGAGCCTGCTGACTTAAGCGGCTCGTTAAGGGGGAGGCATAATCTGTATAATCATCTTTATCATATGATAATCAAAGCTAAAAAATCAGTTTTGATATCAACAACACAAAAAGAGATGGGGTATTTGATAAAAAATTTAAAACCCATATTCAAAAACCTAAAAAATAAGAATGTTAAAATAAAAATTTCAACACAAATCAACAACACAACAAAAAAATATGCCGATGAGGCAAGGCAATTCGCTGAAGTAAGGCACACAGACAACAAGGCAAGGTTCTGTATTGTAGACGGCAAGGAGATAATATTCATGGTGCTTGATGACAATGAAGTGCACCCAACCTATGATGTTGGGATTTGGGTGAACACCCCCTTTACAAAAGACATGGAAAACCTCTATTCTGTTTGACAAAAACACACCACAACCTTTATAAATATGCCACTATTCCTTAGGCATTCAATTTAGTTAAATCCAAGACACAAACGAGCCTGAAAAGACTGCTTTTTCAGTACAGTTATAAAACTGGTTTCTACAAAAGGTTGTCAATAAAAGGCTTATTTAGCTGAAAAGAACGTAGGCACATTAGTCTGCGCCTGGAACAACAAATGTCGAGGGTAAGAAAGCCGAGAGCAGGAAGCATGCAATTTTGGCCAAGAGCCAGAGCTAAGCATAGCTATGCACGAATAAGAAAATGGGTGCAGGGTAAGGAAGCAAAGCCACTTGGGTTTGCCGGCTATAAGGTGGGGATGACTCACCTGCTGATTAATGACAATAGGCAGCATTCATTAACAAAAGGGGCAGAAATTTTTTGTCCTGTTACAATTGTTGAATGCCCTCCAATCAAGACTGCTTCTATACGATTTTATAAAAACACGCCGCATGGCTTAAAGCTGCTTTCGGAATTTTTTACAGAAAATTTTTCCAAGGAGCTTGAAAGAAAAATAACAACTCCAAAAAAGAAAAACAAGGACGCAGCAGCGGGCGCACAGGCTGAAGGTTTTGATTCTATAAGGATGCTTTGCTACACCCAGCCGAGCTTAACCAGCATAGGCAAACAAAAACCTGAGATTTTTGAAATTGCAATCGGAGGAGATAAAGAACAGCAGCTGGGCTATGCAAAAGAAAAACTGGGAAAAGAGATAAAAATAAATGATGTTTTCAGGGAAGGGCAGCAGTTGGATGCCCATTCATTGACAAAAGGGAAGGGGTTTCAGGGGCCTGTCAAAAGATTCGGAGTTCAATTAAGGCACCACAAGTCTGAAAAGAGCAGAAGAAACCCAGGCACTTTGGGAGCCTGGAGGGCGCAAGGGCATATAATGTGGAGAGTGGCTCACGCCGGCAAAATGGGGTACCACCTAAGGACGGAATACAACAAATGGCTCATCAAAATAGGAAACAAACCGGAAGAAATAAACACAAAAGGGGGCTTTTTGCATTATGGTGATGTAAAAAATCCTTACATTATTGTGAAAGGATCTATTGCAGGATCCCAAAAAAGATTGATAAGATTTACTGAAGCCACAAGGCCGGGAAAGAATATCCCAGAAGCACCTCAAATAACATACACAAGCACAGAGTCCAAGCAGGGAAATTAAAATGAAGCTAGACGTTTTTGATTTATCAAAAAATAAGGTTGGCGAGGTTGAACTACCGCCGCAGTTTGAAGAGGAATTCAGGCCGGATTTGATACAAAGGGTTGTATTGGCGGTTCAAAGCCACAGAAGGGTTAAGTATGCGGCAAGCGAAGATGCCGGAAAAAGGGCATCGGCAAAGCTGTCAAGGAGAAGAAGGGATTACAGGGGATCATATGGATTTGGCATATCAAGGGTGCCCAGAAAAATAATGTCAAGGAGGGGCACAAGAATGAACTGGGTTGGCGCGTTTGCACCTGGAACTGTCGGCGGAAGGAGGGCGCACCCTCCAAAATCAGAAAAAATATGGAGCAAAAAAATAAACAAGAAAGAAAATGCAAAAGCAATCAGAAGCGCAATCTCAGCCACACTCTTAAAGGAGGTTGTTGCAGGAAGGGGGCACTTAATACCGAATGATTACCCATTTGTGCTGGATGACAAATTTGAAATGATAGGCGAAACGAAAAATATCTGGGAATCATTCATAAAACTCGGGCTGGAAAAAGAATTGGAGAGAGTATCTGAAAGAAAAGTCAGGGCAGGGAAGGGGAAATCAAGGGGGAGAAAATACAAAAAAAAGAAAGGCCCTTTAATTGTCGTGTCAAAAAAAGACAAGCTAAGCAAGGCAGCCGCAAATATCCCTGGAATCGATGTAGTTGATGTGAAGAGCCTAAATGCGGAATTGCTCGCGCCAGGTGCAAAGGCAGGAAGGCTTACATTATGGACAAGGGGAGCAATAAATATTTTGGAAAAGGAGAATCTGTTTAATAAAAAATGAACCCGTACACTATAATAAAACACCCGTTATCAACTGAAAAGTCAATAAGGCTTATGGAGTCAGAGAACAAGCTGATCTTTGTTGTAAATAATAACTCCACGAAAAAAGAGATAAAGAAAGCAATTGAGGAAATGTTCAAAGTTGAAGTTGATAGTGTCAACACGCTTGTAAGCGCGGAAGGGGAGAAAAGGGCGTATATCAAATTCTCAGCCAAAAATCCTGCCATAGACATCGCAACCCAGATGGGTTTAATGTAAAATGGGAAAAAGCCTGATACAGCAAAAGAGAGGAAAGGGAAGCCCGAGGTACAGGGCGCCAAGCTTCAGGTACAAGGGGAAAACGAGTTTTATAAATCATGAAGAAGACAAGACAATCAGCGCCAACATCACAGACATACTGCACTGCAGCGGCCACAGCGCGCCCTTAATAGAATTAAAATACAGCAACGGCGAGGTTGGATTGCTGCAGGCTCCCGAGGGGGTAAGAGTGGGGGACAAAATAGAATCAGGGAAGAATGTCGAGCTGAAAGCCGGAAACATACTGCCTTTAAAAAATATTCCAGAGGGGGCATCAATATACAACATAGAGATGCAGCCAGGAGACGGTGGAAAATTCGCAAGGGCAGGCGGGACATCTGCAAGAATAATAACCAAGATGGAAGAGGGTATTGTAGTTGAGCTTCCGTCGAGCAAGAGAAAAACATTCCAGCCGGAATGCAAAGCAGCCATAGGAATAATAGCGGGCTCCGGCAGGACAGAAAAGCCATTTTTAAAAGCTGGAACAAGATTTTATGCAATGAAGGCAAAGAACAAAATGTGGCCACAGGTAAGCGGAACATCGATGAATTCAGTAGATCACCCATTTGGAGGCTCAAGCTCGCACGCAAAAGGACGCCCAACACAATCATCAAGAAACGCGCCTCCAGGCAGAAAAGTCGGAAAAATAGCCCCTAAAAGAACAGGCAGGCGCAAGAGATAGAAATGGCAAAGAAGGAATTTACATTTAAAAGAAAGACTATAGACGAGCTAAAGAATATGAGCCTGAATGAATTAGCACAATTGCTGACATCAAGGCAAAGAAGAACCGTAAAGAGGGGGTTCACGGAGCAGCAAAAGATATTGCTCAAAAAATTAAGGGCAAACGAGAAAAACATAGAAACGCACTGCAGGGACATGATAATCCTGCCAGAGATGGTGGGAAAAACCATCAAGATACACCAAGGAAAGGAATTTATGCCTGTAATTATAGAAGAAGGCATGATTGGGCACTATCTTGGGGAGTTTGCCATGACGAGGAAGAAAGTTGCCCACAGCGCCCCAGGCATAGGTGCAACAAGGTCCAGCGCAAGCCTGTCGGTGAAGTAAAATGAGGGGATACTCATTTAAAAACTACGATCAGGAGCATATGGCAAGAGTAATTGGGGTGGCATTGCCAATCTCTTTCAAACAGAGTGTTGAGATATGCAGATTCATCAAAAACAGGAATATAAACGACGCAAAAACAATTTTGCATAAGGTAATTGAGCAGAAAACCCCGGTTCCATTTAGGAGGTATAACTGGGATTTGGGGCATAAAACAAAGACAGGGCCTGCAAGATACCCAAAAAATGCGTCAAAAGAGTTTATCAAACTTATAGAATCAGTTGAAGCAAACGCTCAATTCAAGGGGCTCAACACATCAAACCTGAGAATAACCCACGTCAATGCGCATAATGCAGGAAAGGCATGGCATTATGGGAGAAAATCAAGAAGGAGAATGAAAAGGACAAATATAGAGATTGTTGTTGAGGAAAGCAAAAATAAGAATGACGCAGGCAAACACGAGGTAAATCCAAAAAAATGATAGTATCAAAACAGACAAAATCAAAGATTTTGTGGTCCAGAAAATTCCAGAGGAATTTTCTCGGAATTAAAAATTTTTGGGAGTCTCAAAATTTCACTGGGGTGAGATTTTGATAGAAAGAAAATTTGTAGCCCAGAAAATAAAGGAATTTCAGATTGAGGAATATATAAGGGACAGCCTGAAGAACGTGGGGCATAGCCAGACCAAGATGGTCAAGACCCCGCTAGGCGAGAGAATAGTGATATCCGCATCCAGGCCCGGACTGATTGTGGGAAGAAAAGGGCAGAACATAAAGCAGCTAACCAAGACGCTGAAAAAGAGGTTCTACCTTGAAAACCCGCAAGTGGAAATAAGCGAGGTTGAAAATCCAAATTTAGATGCACATATAGTGGCGGAAAAAATAGTAGATGCGCTTGAAAAATTCGGCTCAGGAAAATTCAAGGCTATCGGGCATAAGATCATGGGCGAGGTAATGAGGGCAGGGGCACTTGGCATTGAGATTGTCGTAAGCGGCAAAGTTCCAAGCGCTAGGGCAAAGTCGTGGCGCTTTTTCTCAGGCTACCTAAAGAAATGCGGGGATATCGCCGGCAGCATCAGAAAAGTGAATGCGCAAGCCAAATTAAAAACAGGCATAATAGGGATTAAGGTAAGCATAATGCCGCCTGACATTAAACTGCCTGACGACGTCAGGCTGGTAGAGGCGCCTGAAGCAAAGGCTGAAGAGCCTAAAGAGGAAATCAAAACAGAGCCAAAGGAAGCTCCAAAGAGGAGAAGAAAGAAAAAAGATGAAGCACAAAGAACTGAAGCTAATGAATGAACAGGACCTCGAAAACAGGATTACTGAGTTAAAAAAAGAATTGATGAAAATAAACTCACAGATAGCTATAGGGACGCTACCAAAAAGCCCCGGGAAGGTAAAAAGCATAAAAAGGACAATCGCAAGAATACTTACCATAAAAATAAACAACAAAAGTGGAGGAATTAAAAAGGAATGAGTGAAATATGCCCTGTTTGCGGCTTGGTGAAAGAGCTATGCGTCTGCGAGACAATAGCAAAAGAAAGCCAAAAAATTTCGATATTCGTCGAGCGGAAAAAATTCAACAAGAACTACACAATTGTTCAGGGGATAGATGAAAGGGAGATCGGCCTGAAAGACCTCGCAAAAAAACTCAAGTCAGAACTTGCATGCGGCGGCACAATAAAAGACGGCAAAATAGAGCTGCAGGGGGAACACAAGCAAAAAGTGAAAGTCATTTTGGTTAAGCATGGGTTCATGCCAAGCAGCATAGAAATAAGATGAAGCACAAACACATAACAAGAACAAACTGAAAATAAATTTCAAAAATACCATGGCAAAAACAGAAGCAAGGAACATTGGAATTGCCGCAGAGGCACCAAAACAGAGATGCGCAGATGTTAAATGCCCTTTTCACGGTAATTTAAGCACGAGAGGGAGGCGATTTACAGGGACTGTAACCTCCACCAAGACCAGAAAGACGGCTATTGTAGAATTTGAAAGGCTTCATTTCTTAAAAAAATACGAGAGGTATGAAAAAAGAAGAACAAAACTGAAAGTCCACAATACAGAATGCATCAATGCAAAAGACGGCGACATAGTCACAGTGATTGAATGCAGGCCATTGAGCAAAACAAAGAATTTTGTTATTATACAGAAGCTCGGAGTTGAGAGGGGCTTCAGGGAAAAAATGGAAGGGAGAGAAGCAGCAAAAATTGAGCCAAAGAAGGCAGAAGCCGAAAGCCCGGAGGCAGCCTAAATGCAGCCGTTAAAAGCTAATGTCACAAGACTGCTTCCTTTGGGGTGCAAGGTTGAAACATGCGACAATTCAGGGGCCAAGCTAATCAGGATTTTCACAGTCATGGGGCTTAAAACGGTCAAAGGCAGGGTCCCAAGCTGCGGTGTAGGCGACTTGGTGATGGCGTCTGTTGCCAGGGGAAAGCCTGACATGAGAAAGCAGGTGGTTTATGCAGTCATAGTAAGGCAAAAGAAAGAGTACAGGAGAGCTGACGGCACAAGGATCAAATTCGAGGATAATTCAGCAGTTGTCCTGAAAGATGATAAGGGAAACCCGAAAGGCACCATATTCAAGGGGGCAATCGCGAAAGAAGCGTGCGAGCGCTGGCCAGGAATAGCAAAAATAGCCAGCATTGTGGTTTGAGAGGCAAACATGAAAGAATTTTCAGTCGCGTGGAAAGGAAGCAGAAAGCAAAGAAAACAGAGAAAATATATTTTCAACGCCCCACTGCATATCAAACAAAAGTTTATGAGTTCGCACCTATCAAAAGAGCTGAGAAAGAAATACGGGAAGAGGAGCATTGGCCTGAGAAAGGGCGATAGGGTCAAGGTAATAAGCGGAAAATTCAGGAAGCATGAGGGGAAGGTTGAAAATATCAATCTAAAAAAAACATATGTTTTTGTCAGCGGCTTGGAGTCAATGAAAAAGGACGGGATAAAAAAATTACTCGCATTGCATCCCTCCAACCTCATGATTACAGAGCTGAATCTGGATGACAAATTAAGGCAGAAAATGGCAGGGGGGAAGTAATATGGGCAAGGGGCACCTTAAAAGGCTGGCTGCGCCGAAATCGTGGCAAGTAAGCAGAAAGGAAATCAAGTTTATTACAAAGCCGTCTGCCGGGCCGCACAACCTAAGTTCAAGCATTCCGATAAGCACATTGCTAAAGGAGATTTTGAATTATGCAAGTACCACAAAAGAAGTTAAAAAAATAATGAACAACAACGAAATAAAGGTGGATGGTAAGGTCAGGAGAGATTTCAGGTTCCCAATAGGTATTTTTGACACAATAGGGTTCAAAAGCATCAATGAAAATTTTAGGGTGGTGCTAAACACCAAGGGCAAACTAGACATGATAAAAATAGGAGAGGACGAGTCTTTGCTCAAGCCGTGCAAGATTGTAGGGAAAAAGATGGTCAGAGGAAAATTACAATTAAACCTATATGACGGCAGAAACTTGAACGAAGGCAGCAATTCATACCAATCAGGAGACACTGTTCTCCTATCCCTGCCGGAACAAAAAATAATCAAGCATTTTAAGCTGAAAAAGAAATCAGCAATATTTTTGACCGGCGGAAAACACATCGGCGAAGTGGGAAATGTGGAAGATGTCATAGAGAACAGGATAATATACAGAACCAATAAAGGGAACCTCATAGAAACATCAAAAAAGTACGCCTTTGTAGTAGGCGATGACAAACCATCCATCACTCTAAATGAAAACAAACCAGATGAGAAAGATTAGAATAGAGAAGGTTACGTTGAACATAGGGGCGGGCAAGGATCAGGCAAGGCTGGAGAAAGGGCTTGTGCTGCTCAGGTCAATCACGAATACAACCCCGGTAAAAACAATCACTAACAAACGAATCCAGGAGTGGGGCCTTAGGCCAGGTTTGCCGATTGGATGCAAGTTGACTCTGCGAAAAAACAAAGCCACCAAGATACTGCCTTCTCTGCTGGAGGCTGTTGATAACCGGCTGAGGGAAACACAATTTGACGAGAACGGAAACATGGCATTCGGGATTCATGAATACATAAACATACCGGGAGTAAAGTACGACCCAAAAATAGGGATTATGGGGCTTGAAGTATGCATCACCCTCGAAAGGCCCGGATATAGGATAAAAAGAAGAAGACTGCTCACAAGAAAAATACCGACAAAGCACCGCATTTCAAAGCAGGAGGCAATAAATTTTATGACGGACCAATTTAAAATAAAAGTAGGAGAAGAATAAGCATGACTTACAGCGATTACAGAAAAGTTTTCAAGCAGTTAAAGTCAAAACCCGCCAAAATGCAGAAATACATAAGGCATAACGCGCCAAAACCAAGAAAATTTGGCAGGGCAACAAAGAAGTGCAGGCGCTGCGGAAGGCCCGGCGGTTATATAAGCAAATACGGTTTAGGGCTCTGCAGAACATGTTTCAGGGAAATTGCAACCAACGTGGGGTTTAAAAAATACAGTTAGGACAAAAATGCTGAACGACCCATTAGCCAACGTGACCTCATTGGTATTAAACAATGAGGCAATCGGAAAATCAGAATGTTTGATAAAACCAGCTTCAAGGCTAATCAAGGAAATATTAAAAGTCATGAAAGAAAACGGATATGTCGGAGAATTCAAGGAAGTAGAGGACGGCAGGGGAAACTACATAAAACTCGCTTTGACAGGAAACATCAACAAATGCGGCGTGATAAAGCCAAGATACAGCGTCAAAAGCAAGGATTTTGAAAAATTTGAAAGAAGATACCTGCCGGCCAAGGATATAGGCATACTCCTTGTTTCAACCCCAAAGGGCGTCATGACGCACTATGATGCAAAGTCAAAGAAAACAGGAGGAAGGCTGCTAGCCTATTGCTATTAGATGAAAAAAGAAAAATCACATAATGCTAAAATTACCCGGGAAATAGAGCTGCCGAATGATGTAGACTCCTCTATGGATGAGCAACTCATCGTCATTAAAGGACCAAAAGGCGACATAAGGAAGAGCATAAAGCAGCATCAAGTTTCAATAAGAATCAATGATAGGAAAATCTCGCTCGAGTCCAGTGGAAGCGGAAGAGCTGACAAAAAGACGCTTAACTCATTAGTTGCCCATATTAAAAATGCGATAAAGGGCAGCCTGCATAATCATGAATACACCTTAAAAATATGCTCCGGGCATTTCCCCATGAACGTAAGCGTATCCAACAACAAGCTTGTTGTAAAGAATTTTCTGGGGGAGAAAGTGCCGAGGGTTTTAAAGCTAAAAGAAGGCGCTGAAGTAAAGGTAGACGGCGACATCATCCATATAACCAGCATAAGCAAGGAAACTGCCGGGCAAGTTGCAGCGGATATAGAACAATTAACAAGAAGACCAGGCTACGATACACGCATTTTTCAAGACGGCATATACATAACAAACAAAGACGGAAAAGAAATGAAATGATTGAGAAGCTTTTAGAAATCAGGAAGAACATAAAGGAAAAAAAACCAGACTTCATCAGGCAAGACTATCAAAGAAGGAAGAGGCTTGGCAGAAAGCTAAAGTGGAGAAAACCAAAAGGAGTGCACTCCAAAATCAGGCACCATTTCAAGGGAAGAAGAAAAATGCCATCCCCGGGCTATAGATCACCAGCAAAAGTCTCTGGGCTTAGCCCTTCCGGACTAAAAATCGTAAATGTGTCCACAGCCAACGATCTGCAAAAAATTAAAAGCGAGGCGGAAGCAGCAGTGATATCAAAAGCAGTTGGCATGAAAAAAAGGCTCGAAATCCTTAAGATGACAAAAGAGCTAAAGATAGCGGTTTTGAACTTAAATGCGGACGAGCACATAGCAAAAATAGAAAATTTCCTGAACTCAAAAAAGAAGGAGTCAGATAAAGGCAAAAAAGAAGCAAAAAAATCCGCGAAAGAGCCAAAGGAACAGAAAGAGGCGGAACTAGGCACAGGCCTTCAAAGAAAAGACGCGGAGAAAAAAGAAAAGGACAAAGTCCTGACAAAAAGGATCTAAAATGCTCGATGTACAAAGAAGGCTGGCAGCGCAGGTTTTAAAATGCGGAAAGAACAGAATAAGATTTCACCCTGACAAGCAGGATGAAATAAAGGAGGCCATCACTAAAATAGACATCAGGTCATTAATAGGCAGCGGCATAATTTCAAAAAAGCGGGCATTAAACACATCAAGATTCTGGGCCAAGGTGAGGAAAAAACAAAAAAGCAAGGGCAAGCAAAAGGGCTTTGGTTCAAGAAAAGGAAAAAAAACAGCAAGAGGATTGAACCAAAAGCAGATTTGGATGAACAAAATAAGGCTTCAAAGGGAGTTCTTAAAATCATTAAGGGGCGAGGGAATTCTCACGAGCATAGTCTATCATGAATTTTACATGAAGATAAAGGGAGGGTTCTTCAGGAACCTAAGGCATTTAAAGTTGTATGCCAGCGACAGGGGCATTATAAAAAATGGAAAAGGGTAAAATTTACACCATGCCTCTCAGAAGGAAGAGGCAGATGAGGACAAACTACAAGAAAAGATTAAGGATACTTATGTCCAATAAAGTCAGGCTTGTAGTCAGGAAATCATTGAAAAACCTTCAGGTATCCCTTATAGATTATAGCGCAAAAGGCGATAAAATACTCTTTACAATAAATTCAACTGCATTAGGAAAGCTCGGCTGGAAATTTGACTGCGGAAACATACCGAGCGCATACCTTACGGGCATGCTTGCCGGCAAGAAGGCAATAGAAAAAGGCGTTAAAGAGGCAGTATTGGACTTGGGATTTAACACGCCATCAAAAGGCTCCAGACTATATGCAGCGCTTGCCGGCGCGATAGATGCAGGCTTAAAGGTTCCTTTTGACAAAGAGGTGCTTCCCACAAAAGAAAGAATTTCAGGAGAGCACATCGTAAAATACTCACATTCGCTGAAGAACGACAAAATAAAATACGAAAGGCAATTTTCCAATTATACTAAAAAAGGGCTGAATCCAGATGATTTGGCCAAGCATTTTAACGAAATAAAGGGCAAGATAAATGGTTAAAAAGAAAACTGAAGACAAACCGGCTGAAGTCAAAAAGGAAGAAGATGCAAAGACGGAGATTTTGCCAGACGAGGAAATATTGATTGAAAAACCAGCTGAAGGGCTGGCAACCGAGCTTGGGGAAGTAAAAGAACTTGAGGAGGAGATTGTAGAGGAAGTAAAGAAGAAAGGAGCGTTTGAAAAAGAAACATGGAAGCCAAAAACCTCCTTAGGAATGAAAGTAAAAAACGGAGAAATAACAAGCATAGACTACATCCTGGACAAAAGAATAAAAATACTTGAACCCGAGACAGTCGACACTTTGCTGCCAAACCTGATAACCGACCTCCTGATGGTGGGGCAGTCTAAAGGCAAATTTGGCGGCGGGCAAAAAAGAGTGTTTAAGCAGACGCAAAAGAAAACTCAGGAGGGCAACAAGCCGAAATTTGCCACTTTTGCAGTCATAGGCAATGAAGACGGCTATGTGGGGGTAGGTTACGGAAAATCTAAAGAGACGGTGCCTGCAAGAGAAAAGGCAATAAGGCACGCCAAGCTGAATATCATAAAAATAAGGAGAGGCTGTGGCAATTGGCGCTGCGGTTGCGGAGATTTCCATACGGTTCCTTTCAAGGTAAGCGGCAAATCCGGCTCAGTAGAAATAACGCTTATACCTGCTCCAAAAGGAACGGGGCTGATTGTAGAAAAAGAATGTCAAAAAATACTGAGAATAGCTGGCATCAAGGATGTGTGGTCAAGAACAGAGGGGCAAACCAGGAGCAAGCTTAATTTGCTTTACGCATGTTTTGAGGCGCTGCAAAAGCTTATGCAGTTTAAAATGAGCCAAAAAAGTGCTGAAACCCTCGGAATTGTAGAAGGCAGCGGAGCTATGGCAAAGATATAAAATGGAGAAATCACATGGAAATCAACTGGCGGCAATAAGGGTGAGGGGGCTCACTGGACTAAGCACAAGGGTAGGGGAAAATCTTAAGATGCTAAGGCTTTACAAAAATAATTATTGCATAGTTGTTCCAAACAATCCAGTTTATGAAGGCATGCTTAATAAGGCAAAAGACTATATCACCTGGGGGGAGGTTGATGAAGAGACCTTTAAAGCCCTTGTTGATAACAGAGGGGAAGAATTCAAAGGAAGAGAAACCGATTCAAAAAAGAAAATAAAATATAATGATTTTATTTTAATCAACAATAAAAGAATAAAAAGATATTTCCGTCTGAATGCGCCAAAGAAAGGCTTCGGAAGGAAAGGAATAAAATATTCATTCAAGGATGGCGGTGCCCTTGGGTACAGGGGGAAGGCAATCAATGAACTGATTAAGAGGATGGTCTAAAATGACATTCAACAAACGCAAGAAAAATACAAGGCAGAGGGGCCATATGACGCACGGCTGGGGTGCCAAGAAGAAGCATAGGGGAAAAGGGCACCAAGGCGGAGCTGGAATGGCAGGCACCGGCAAAAGGGCAGACTCAAAAAAGCCAAGCATATGGAAAGACAAGCATTATTTCGGCAAATTTGGGTTTGTAAGCAAAACACCAAAGGTCAAAATCAACGCAGTCAACATAAGTTATATAGAGCAGCACATCAATAAATTCCTTTCTGGCAACCTGATAAAAAAGGAAGATGGATTCTATTCTCTAGAATTGGAAAAGCTCGGGTTTAACAAACTGCTCGGAGACGGAAGGATTTCTACAAAGTTCAGGATAAAAGCGCCTTATGCCTCGAAATCCGCTGTAGAGAAAGTCAAGCGGGCCGGCGGCGAAGTGACCGGATTGGCAGAAGCGCAATAATTTTAAAAACACACTATTTTCAGCTTTAAAATGTCCATCTGGCAAACCATCATCTCAAATCTGCCTGAAGTAGAGGGTCCAAGCCAGAAAATACTTTCTTTCAGGGAAAAGATGAAGTGGACTGGCATAGTACTTGTAATATTCTTTATCCTTGGCCTGATGCCTTTATTTGGGTTGGGAATAAACGCTTTGCAAAGATTTGAGACTCTGTCAATCATACTTGGGGCAGAGTTCGGCTCAATAATCTCACTTGGGATAGGGCCGATTGTTACAGCATCTATAGTCCTGCAGCTGCTCAATGGCTCAGGCATTTGGAAATTTGACTTGGCAACGCCGGAAGGCAAAAAAACTTTCCAGGGAACACAGAAATTTCTGGCTTTGTTTTTCATACTTTTTGAAAGCGCAATATACGTGTTTTTAGGAGGATTAGCCCCGGCTGAGCAGTTTAAAGGCACGGGATTTTATTTCCAGCTTCAGCTTATACTGATTTTTCAGCTGTTTTTGGGAGGCCTGCTTATCCTGTTTTTGGATGAGGTTGTAAGCAAATGGGGATTTGGCTCAGGCATCAGCCTTTTCATAGCAGCCGGAGTGAGCAAAAGCCTTTTTATTCAGGCATTTAACTGGCTGCCGGGGCCAAGCGGATTGGCAGGAGTCACATATTCTTCAGGGGCAGTGCCGGCATTTTTCCAAAGCCTGGTGAGCGGCGACGTAACAACAGCGCTGATCATGATGTTTGCTGTGCTTTTCACAATCCTTGTTTTTGTTATTGCGGTTTATGCGCAGGCCATGAAAGTTGAAATTCCGCTGTCTTTCGGAATGGTCAGGGGGCATGGCATCAGGTGGCCATTGTCATTCATTTATACATCAAATATCCCAGTCATCCTGGTTGCAGCCCTGGTTGCGAACTTCCAGCTCTGGGGAAGGCTTTTGCAGAATATTGGATACCCTTTGCTTGGCACCTTCAGCTCGACAAGCGGCCAGCCGATTTCAGGGTTTGTTTATTGGCTGCAAGGCCCTGACAT
Organism: Candidatus Woesearchaeota archaeon; assembly: GCA_018303645.1. Lineage (GTDB taxonomy): Archaea > Nanobdellota > Nanobdellia > Woesearchaeales > GW2011-AR4. The sequence goes on along the minus strand of JAGVXR010000029.1, from coordinate 17,924 downwards.
TGTGAGAAGCATACTTCAGCAGCATACTTTAATAATAGGATTTGCGCCTTACCTTCAGGCGCTTGTTTATGTAATGTTCTTTATTCTTGGCAGCGTCATGTTCAGTATTTTTTGGGTTCAAACAGCAGGAATGGACGCTAAAAGCCAGGCAAAGCAGATGATTTCAAGCGGATTGCAGATTCCGGGCTTCAGGAAAGATGAAAGGGTTCTTGAAAGGCTGCTTAACAGGTACATATGGCCCTTGACTATTATGGGCGGAATGACTGTAGGATTCCTTGCGGCATTTGCAGACATAACAGGGGCTTTAGGAAGCGGCACAGGAATACTGCTTACAGTAATGATAGTCTACAGATTATACGAGGACATTGCAAGACAGCACATGATGGACATGAATCCGATGATGAGAAAGTTTATGGGAGGATGAAAATGATACAATCGTTCCGTGGCATTGTAAATGCCACATTGCATACTTTTTGTCAAGATTTTTGTAAAAGGTTGGGATAAATGGCTTATTACGATTTTTTGAACATTGTATTTGCGCCTTTGTTAAAATTACCCACGCTTTTAGCCATACTTGTATTAGCATTCCTCGTTTCTATTCTAATTATCCTCATAACAAAATACACCACTGACCAGTCTTTGATGAAAAAACTGAAAGATGACATTAAAGAGCACCAAAAGCAGATTAAGGAACTAAAGGAAAACCCGGCAAAGGCCATGGAATTGCAGAAAAAATCCATGGAGCTGAATATGAAGTATATGACCCACTCGTTAAAGCCGACAATCATCACATTCATACCGATAATCCTCATATTCAGCTGGATGAGCGCGACTTTTGCATTTGAAAGCATAAAGCCCCAGCAGGAATTTTCCGTAACGGCAGTTTTTGGCCAGAATGCAAATGGGAATGCAGATCTGGTTGTTCCGGAAGGCATGACAATAATCGGCAATAAAACAAAAAAAATCGAGAACGGAAAAGCAGAATGGGCTCTAAAAGGGGAAGAAGGGGAGCATCTGCTGGAGTTCTTATACAACGATGAGAAGCAGCAGCACAGCGTCTTAATCACAAAAAATAAAAAATACATAAGCCCTACGAAAAAAACCGATAGCGCAATAAAATTAATACAAACCAACTACAAGAAACTGATAGTGCTGCCAATAGGATACAAGGACTGGCTCGGATGGCTCGGGACTTACATATGGAGTTCAATAATATTTACAATGATTCTGAGAAAATTGATGAAGGTATATTGACATTTAAAAGAAACCTTTAAGAATGATTCAATAATTTTATGTTTCATGCCGGAATCTGCTTTGATTCGTATTCTAATGGAATACCCCCTCGGCCCAAGATCCGATATGGAAGACATTCATAAACTTACTTCTGAATTAATTGAGGTAACTAAAGCAATCGGAACTCATGATGGTATAATTTGCGGAGTGGAGCCAATAAGAAACTCAACAGCTGTAAGCGGATTTTTAGTCACTATAGGGGGCAGAGAACCCGGATATTTAACAAAAGCGTATGATGCATACGTTTGCACAGCAGGCAAACCTGGTTTTTTCAGAGAAGGAACCAATTTTGATTTATTAGAAGAAATAGCTAAAGGTTATAAACTAGAACAAGTCTTCTCTTCAGGAGTATTTAAAGGCAAAAAAGTTATTCCGGATAATACATAATTTGTACATTAACTGCAAACCCCTATCTTCTCAGCCTTTATCGCATTTTTAGGGCATATTTCTGTTGTCTGCCCTGTTTTAACCTTTGGTATGAATTGGACTTGCTTTATGCTGCCGTATGTTATGAAATCATAACTGATTCCCTTGTCCTTTTTGTCGTACAGGGAGCCTTTTTTTATTAGCACATCATCCAAGTCAAAAAGCTTAGTGCCTTTGTCGCCAACAATCCAGATTGCCAACCCGCTTATGTCTTCCAATCCAGTGTTGTCTATTACAAAGTTTATATAGCCGTTTGCCCCAAATCCACCGAAACAAACCTCGCTTGCTTCAATGTCCCTTATCTTAACCTCAACATTCCTGCACACATCGCCTGATTTGCCTAAGTTGAGATTCAAGCCCCAGTTCATCACAACAGAGCCAAGGGCAACAGCAAACGCTATAAGGAGAATAGTGGCTATCAGCGGAGACACCCCTTTTTTTGAAACAAAAATTTTGAGCATATATGGGACTTGATTTGAATATTCATATTTAAACATTATGCTAACCAGCGGAAAAACGAAGTTTTTCCCGGGCTATGAAATAATCGAAGGGTTTCATAACCTTTATAAATTGATATATTCTACCAAGTCTATGCCAGCGCCAAGATTAAGGTCGAGAAGCTTGAGAAAGATATTCAGGAGAGTTCCAGGCGGAAGGACACTCATCCATTTCAAGAGAAAAAAGCCAAAAGCTGCAAGATGCGGCAATTGCGGAAGCGTGCTGAAGGGAGTCCCAAGGGAGCTGCCTTATAAGATGAGAAGCATGGCAAAGACGAAGAAAAGGCCCGAAAGGCCGTTTGGCGGAGTGCTGTGCAGCAGGTGCATGAGAAAAAATATAATTGATAAGGTAAGACAATAAGGAAAGATAACTCATACATAAAATCAAAATAATATTAAAAATTCGTCGCAGACGGATTGAAAAATTTTCATAATCAAACATAATAAAACAACAAAGAAATCACTTAAGCAGATGGCGACACTGCTAGTTTGATGTGATTGGAGGAACAAAATGATTGAAGTTGGAAGAATTATGGTTAAGATTGCCGGCAGGGATGCTGGCAAAAAAGGAGCGGTAATAGACATTCTTGATGACAAATATGTTATGATTGACGGTGAAACAAGAAGAAGAAAAGTCAATATCCTTCACCTAGAGCCGTTAAACCAGATAATAAAGATAGAAAAGAATGCCTCTCATGATGCTGTTGCAAAAGCCTTTGAAGAACTGGGCTTGAAGGCAAGGCAGACAAAACCAAAGCCAAAAACACAGAGGCCAAAGGCAAAAAGAAAAACCCCAGAGCAGTTGAGGGAGCAGAAGGAAGAAAAGAGAAAATTAAGGGACATATTCAAGCCAAAGAGAAAGGAAGAAAAAGAAGAGAGCAAAGAAGCGACTTTGGAGGAGAAGGCTGGGCTGGCTGAAGAAAAACACGAACACAAAGAGCACAAGGAAAAGAAAGAATCAAAGCCAATTGAGAAGAAAGCTGCCCAGAAGAAGACAGCTCCTAAGAAAAAGGAGTGATTTTTATTTATTTTTAATCATCTTAAACAGTTCTGTCAAATTCAACTCCATAGCGGCAACAGGCATTTCCAGATTCCAGTTTTCCAGAACCTGCGGGTTAATTTCTCCCAAATAAGCAACTTTCTTTCCTTTTACGATTGCTCTTGCGCATCTCCCTTCAATGAATGAATTATGCTCCGCTTCCTCAATGTCGCACTTTAGCCCAAAGCACTTCATTACGTAATCAAGCACTTGCCTTATCTCAGTATAATTTGCACTTTCATGCGATGCTGCAATAGCGATTCTGCTGCACTCTACAATCGAATCGCTTTTTCTTATGTTAACAAGCCCTTCCTCAAATATTTTCTGCGGAAATTCAACATGCTTGTTCTTTGAAAACACTTCCATCATATTCGGCAGAACCCAGCTTCTTACGGCAGAATAAGTTTCTGACATATAATCCTCTATCTCGATAGTCCCGAAATCTTCCATATACATCTTTTTGTAAAGAAACTCCTTGTTTGTCAGTACGGGGCTCATTACTTCCTGATACCCAAGTCCTGCAATAATTTCCCTTACCTTATCAATAAATTCATTTATCTTTAAAGTTGAGCCGATTGTGAAAGTTGTTAGCGGCAATTCCTTTATTTTATCAAAACCGTACATTATACCGATATCCTCGATTATATCATAAGGGTGCAGTATGTCTTTTCTGTAAGCGGGAACCTCTACTTTGTAATCCCTGAAATTATACCTGGATTTTTCAAGCAGATGCTTTACCTCGCTTTCCTTCAGCTCCAGCCCAAACAAATTATTTATCTGCTCGTTTTTTATCTGAACAGCCTCTTTTTTGGTATCGGGAATAACCACCTTTCTGTCAGGGTATTTCATTTCGGCAGAATAAATATCAAAGTTCCTGTCGTGCAGGGCATAAGCAAAAATGTTTGCAGCCAAATTGACAGCTTCCTCATCAGTGCCAGTTGCCTCAAAGAACAGGTTTTCATCACCAACCTCCAATTTGCCGGTAAAATTTGAATTTATTATGGGAATAAAGCTCATAACCTCGTTTTTGTCATCAATCAAAACAGGATACTTTTCAAGCCCGTCAAGAATCCATGCATACTCCTTTCCTTTCGGATGCTCTGCAAGCATCTCCCTCAGATTCATTTTTGCCTTGAATTCCAACGGGATAAACTCAACTGCAAGCGGCTCAACAGCCCTGTAATGCACTGGAAACTTCAGCCTTTTATAGGAATACAATCCAATTGACACTTTTTGCCTTCTCCTGCCGTAAGTTTCGCAGAATTTTTCCTGCAGCTGGACAAGCTGCTTAAGGAGATACTCATCAATTTTCTGCCCTTTTGCGGCAAAGCACGCAATGAAAGGCCTTATCTTCGCAACAGATTTGTCAACAATGACTTGATAATCGCCTTTTTGCAGCTTTATTTCAGGAAAGCCTTTTTGCATTCCGAGTATTCCCTTTATCAATCGTGCAAATCCCTCAGCGCTCCATAGGTAAGGCAGGTTGGTGTCGCCAAAATCTATTTTAACCTCATCAGCTTCTTCGTCATAGTTCTCCAAATCGCCTTTTCCGTAATGCGCAAGCTCGCTGACTTCCCCAATTGCCAGTTTTTTGCCTACCAAACGCTGCAAATCTTTCAATGAAAAGGTTATGGTTGGCATTTGATGTTATTTAAATGTTTTAATTAATGACGGTATATTTGGTAATCTCCCTCTTATTAATTTTGATTTATCTACCTTTCGAATAGATTCAGAAATTTTGTCTAAATGACTAACATCGACCTTACGTCCAAAGGTATTGTAAGGCCTACTCATTATGTAGGGATAAAATCCAAATTCATGTGCAATAGACTCTGCTTCATCGTGATAAGATTCACCATGTTGAACCTCAATCATTCCAACCAAAATATTTTGATTTAATGGCATCAACAAATCTATTATGGCGGTCTCCCTGATTTGTTCTAAGTAAAAGTTATCGAATACTGCTCCATACGCTCTTTTAAAACTGAGGGCTCCGAATTCCTTATAAACACCTATGCACTTTAGGATACTATCTGCTAAGGCTTCCATTACTTTACTTTTAATTTCTCCAGAGATAAGAATTTCAGCTACATAAACTATAATTCCATTATATATATATAAACTCACCTCATCAGGATATGGAGAGAAGTTTAGTGCGACTTCTATGAACGTGAAAATGTCACCCTCCTTATCAACAATGACTTTTTTACTTAATTCATTTATCAACTTTTCAAAAAATACCCGTATTAAAAAATAAGGTGGGGCGATATACAACCTAGTGCACGGCTGGCTTTCCAATTTGAAAAAGACACTATTATAACCAATAACAACAAATTTTCCTTGGGCAATAGTGGAGTAGAAAACTTGGTCTTTGTGTATCCCTCTGTTTATGAGACTCCCAACAGCATCATATTCAGTCCTATTCCTTTTTATTATTTGTTTAATAAGTCTATCTCTTCCATCATTAGGTAATGATTGTATATAATCATAGGTGTATATGTCCTTTCGCAATTCTAAAATTTGTCTTGTTTGTTCTTCTATTATACCCGCATAAGACATCTGAATTAGTGCACTCCTAAAATTTTTCCATCCTATTTTATTAATTACTTCAAGTCCATTTCCCTTGGCAATTTCCATCAAAATCTTATTTTTAGCTAGGCTTTGTTGATGCATCCGCATTAAATTCACCATATCGGCCTCTAAGGAAATTTCTTGTGAGAACAAATCTTTTTCTTCTGTTAAATACCCATTTAATTCGCTTATTCTGTAATGAAAAATTCCAATATCTTCTCCAATACATTCTCCAATCAATTTTAGTTGTTTATTAAGAACTATATTCGAATTTGTCAAGATTTTTTCTAATTTCTGAAGACTTAATTTAAACTTTTTACTCCTGGCTTTATTTCCTAATTCTAAAAGTTTTTTCTTTATATCACCAATAACTTCGAACTGTTTGTCTATCCCAATTTTTATTTTTAAAACATACTCTCGGGTTTCTTCAAGTTCTCCCTTACCTTTAGATGAATTAAAATCTCGTAAAAAAAGTTTAATGTAGTTTACTTTTTCTTTAAGATAACCCCTAATTCTTAAATCTTCTTCTAAAATTCCAAGTTTTTTGCTAAATTCCCATTGAGGAACTTTTGATTTATTTCTACTCAATAGTTTTTTTATAGATTCAATCATTGTCATTTTTTCTATAAACTTATTTTCTTTTTAAATTCTTCAATTTCGTTGATATTAATTTCTGGAAACAAACCAGAGTAACCGCATTTTCTGCATTTTTCTGGAGTTGGCGCTAATATTTGGATAAAATCTGTTCTTATTTGAGGGATTGTTCCGCATTTCGGGCATATCTTTGTGTAATGGATTTTCATATCTAATCCCAGAGTTTTCTGAAATATTCTCTTGATTTAATCAAGTCTTTATCTGATTTAAAAACTTCGAATGTAATAGTTTTATCGTAATTATATTTTTTAAGTGTATAAATAACTTCCTTCCAGTTTATTTTTCCCTTCCTCAAAGCTAAGTGTTCGTCTTGTTTTCCATGATTATCATGGGCATGAACATGTTCAATTTCATCTCGAAAATAAGAAACAAATTTTTTTATTGTTTTCATTCCTCCAGATAAAAAAGCATGACCAATATCAAAGTGAACTTTAATGTGCGGGGCTCTATCTAAAACATATTTATAATACTCAAATTTTTCATCACCATTTTCAAGCATTAATATCATATTAACCTTTTTTGCAAACTTCGACAACTCATTAAGACTACTCACATAATTCTCTAATATAATCTGCCTTGATATTTTATTTTGCAATAAAAATTTACTAAGAACCAAAAAGTGAAAATTCAACAATTTTATTCCAAATGCATTCGCAATTCTCATATCGGCTTTTGCCTGTTCAATCCAACCCTTTCTTACGCTAGGAAAGGGCGAACCTAATTCATACCACCAGGTTGTATGGCCGATAGTACTATGCTTAAATTCTTTCAAAGATTTTAATATAGCAAATTCATTTTTTTTGTAAAAAAGTATAGCAGGAGCTTCTATCCCAATTTCCACATAATCAAAACCTAATCTTTTAATTTTTTTAATCTCTTTTTCTATATCCTCGCTCGGTTTTGTTAATCTTCCAAATTTTACCATTTATATCACCTTAACATTTCTTAAAAACCCCAGGTCATGGCTGAACAGCAGTCTTATGTCCTTGATTCCGAGCTTGAACATTGCCAGCCTGTCCAATCCAACTCCCCACGCAATAACTGGAACTTCTTTTCCAACCAATGGCTTTACCAGTTCCGGGCGGAAAATCCCAGCACCTGCCAACTCTATCCATCCCATCTCTGGGTGCTTTGCCTGCAATTCAGCGCTTGGCTCTGTAAACGGAAAATAGCTTGGCTTTATCCTTATCTCATCTGTTTCTGCAAACTCTTCTGCAAAAAGCCTGAGCAAGGCTTTCAGATGCCCGAAGTTAATGCCTTCCTCGATTACAAAGCCGCCAACCTGGTTGAAGTCAGGTAAATGAGTTGAATCTATCACATCATACCTAAAACAACGTGAAATCTGAAAATATTTTCCCGGGATTTTCAGATCCTTAGACGCAAGTGTCCTTGCTGATATTGATGTGTCATGCGTTCTCAGGATGTGCCTATGTGTCCTTTTAACATCAAAGCCATAGCGCCAGCCTTTGCTTCCGGTTCCAAACCCGTTTTCATGGGCAGCCTTCACATTTTTTACAATATCCTCAGGCAAATCTTTTGCATACTTTGGCTCTTTTATGTAATAGCCCTGGTGAATGTCCCTTGCAGAATGGAACTGCGGCATGAACAATGCGTCCATATCCCAGAAATCGCTTTCGACAACAGGCCCTGCCATCTCCTTAAATCCAAGGGCAATGAACTTCAGCCGTACCTCGTCAAGGAACCTCCTGTAGTGCTGCTTTCTTCCTGCAAATACCTGCGGAACATTAATTTTTACGTCAAAGCGCCTGAACTTCTTGCCTTTCCATGAGCCTGTTTTAATCAGTGACTGAGTAGCTTTTTCTATCAACTCCTCATCAAGCTTCTCTTTAACCAGTTTTTTGCCGGTTTCTGTAAGTTTGGCACTCACAACCTTTGACAATTCAACTTTTATTATCTTTTTTCTTTTTCTCAGATTATCAACAACAAATTTTTCCTCTTCATTAAGGGAGGCTGCATCCCTTGGGAAATTCTCTTTGAGAAACTGCTCTTCAATAAAGCCTTTCTTCAGCAGATGCCTTCCGTTGTCTGTCATTGAGACAATAATATCCTTACCCTTTTGTATCTCAATCGCCGCCTTTGATTTTAAAACTCCCAGTGATACTGCTATTTCCTCGTCGCTTAGCATGGCTTTTTCCTTTAACTCGCTTATGCCAGCCGGCTTTTCCAATGACTGCAGAACCTTTTTTTCAGGCAGCCCGTATTTCAAGTATTTTCCGCCGTTTTCATCAAGAAAAACAAGCTCTTTTTGCTCTTCATTTATTTTTATTACATTTTTGTTCTGCAGCCACTGCAATGCCCTTGCAACTTCGACATCCTTAAGCCCGGTAATTTTTACAATGTCATGAAAAGAGCTGAAATTATCAAGAACCTTCACAACCTTTCTTTCGACTGGGTTCAGGCTTTCCGCCAGTTTCTTGATGTCCATTTTGCTAATATTTTCTTCGGTAGCTGCCAAGCACGGTTACAAATGCAGATTTCTCCAGCTGGTTTAGGGCTTCTCCTATGTGCTTTTCTGATTTATGCCCCTCAAAGTCTATGTAAAAAATATAATCGCCAAGCTTGCCTTTTGAAGGCCTTGATTCAATTTTTGTCAGGTTAATCTTTCTTTTTGCAAACTCGCCAAGCATTTCATAAAGAAGTCCGGGCCTGTCAACCTGGGGGTATAGTGCTATGCTTGTCCTGTCATAGCCGGTTTTTTTGCTGTCATTCTTTGCAATCACAAAAAATCTTGTAACATTAAAGCGATTGTCCTGCACATCCTTTTTAAGCACTTTCAGCCCGTAAATGCCGACGGCAATTTTTGGTATTATTGAGGCTTCATTTTTATTTTTTGATTTTGAAATTATCTCTGCAGACTTGCCATTGCTTGATGTCTGGATCGTTTCAGCTTTTGGGAGATATTTTTTTATAAACAGCTCGCACTGCTCGTAAGCCTGCGGGTGCGAATACAATCTTTTTATGCCATTAATATTCCCAAAACCAACTAAATTGTGGCTTATCGGCAGTATCTCCTCTGCCTTTATTTTAAGCCCGAACTCCACTAGGCAATCCAGAGTTTGCCCAACGGTTCCTGCAATGGAGTTTTCAATTGGTGCAATTCCGCAGTCAGCCTTATTTTTAGAAACTGCTTCAAACACGTCCCTTATTGTATCTGTAAAAATTATTGATGCATTTCTACCATACTTCATGGCAGCCTCGTGGCTGAAAGTGCCTTCCGGGCCAAGGGTTGCTATTTTCATTTCCTTTTCACCATCTGCTCTATCAAGTAATCGCTTAATACCTCAGCTTCCTTCTTAAATCCGCCAAAAAATTCAGCGCATTCGTTAAAATACTCTAAAAATGCCTTTGTATTTTTTGTTTCAATTATCTTCCTGAGCTTTTTTGAGGATTCTGCATAAGCTTTCAACACACCCTCATTTTTTGGATTCATCATCTCTATGCTCGCATACAGGCTCGGGTCATGGTTTAATATCCTGCCAACCATTGCCATCCTAAGCTTGTAAATAGGGCTTGTATATTCCAAGCTTTCTTTGACGTCAATGCCAAGCACTTTCATGGCATGGGCAATGCTTAAAGTGCTGAAATGATTTAAGCCTTGTATCACGGACATCATCTCATCATGTTTTTCAGGAGTTGATATCTTTATCCTTGCGCCATTTTTCTCTAAAATATACATTAACCATTTCAGCCATCTTTTGGTTCTTGCCGGGCACAGGACAATAGTCTGATTTCTCAATGACTTTACGTTCGGCCCAAAAACCGGGTGCATCCCTATAACCTCACATTTTGAATAGTGCACCATCGCATCAATGGGCTCCTTTTTTATTGAGGTTGTGTCAATCAGCAAAGAATCTTTTTTTATATACGGCGCTATTTTTTTTATTGTGCTTACAGTAACATCCACGGGGACAGACACCAAAACAACATCGCTTTGCCTTGCGCAATTTTCTGGCTTTAATTTTGTTTTTCTCGAGGCAACCAAGACCTTGCAGTTGTTTTTCTCAAAAAATCCCCTGAAAAAATGACCCATCTGCCCAGTGCCGCCGATTATGCCTACTGTAACCATAGAAATCACTTCAACAAATTATCCGGGTTGATTTTGCCAGCCATCAGCATATGATCTGCCAGCACAATCGCAGCCATAGCCTCTGCTATAGGCGGAAACCTTACAATAGTTGCAGGATCGTGCCTGCCCTCCACTGAGATTGTCTCCCGCTTCAAAGTCTTATAGTTTATTGTATGCTGCTTCTTTAATATGCTGGATGCCGGCTTTACAACTGCCCGTAATATAATAGGCATGCCTGTGGAAATCCCGCCAAGAATGCCTCCATGATTATTTGTTTTAGTGATAATCTTATTGTTTTTTACAATGAACTCGTCATTAGACTGGCTTCCTTTCATTCTTGCTAATTCAAATCCAGACCCGAATTCAACGCCCTTGACAGCATTAATGCCCAGTATTGCAGAACCCAAATCCGATTCCAGTTTGCCGTAAATAGGCTTGCCCAAGCCTGCAGGGACATTTAATGCTATAATTTCGCAGATGCCGCCGACAGAATCTCCGCTGTTTTTAGCCTTAAGGATAGCATGCTCCATCTTTTTTGCTGCATTTTTGTCAGGGCATCTTACATTATTTTTGTAAATCTCCCTGTAATCTATTTTAGCGGCTTTTATGCCGCCAATTTCTTTGACATAAGCAATGATGGTTATCCCGTGCCTTGCAAGCAATTTTTTTGCAATCGCGCCGGCAGCGACCCTTGCAGCGGTTTCCCTTGCAGAGCTTCTTCCCCCGCCCCTGTAATCCCTAAAACCGTATTTAGCCTGGTAAGTGAAGTCGGCATGCCCCGGCCTCAGCAAGTGCTTTATTTTTTCATATTTTGAGGAATCTGCATCTTTGTTGCAGATGACCATTGATATTGGAGTTCCTGTAGTTTTGCCTTCAAATACTCCTGAAAGAATCTCCGCTTTGTCAGCCTCTTTTCTCGGGCTCGTTACCTCGCTTTGTCCAGGCGCCCTTTTGTCAAGCTCTTTCTGCACATCTTCTTCGCCCAGCTCAAGCCCGGCAGGGCATCCGTCTACTACAACTCCGATTGCCTTTCCATGGCTTTCGCCCCATGTTGTTATCCTGAACAATGTTCCGAACGAATTAGACATTTTTATTGCATCTCCATCTGCACATAGTGCATTATCAAATCACATGCCTCTTCAGGAGCCAGTCTTGACGTGTCAATAGTGTAGTCTGCTGCTTTTCTGTACATTTCCTCGCGCTCCTTCAATACATCCTTTATCTCGTCAAGATAATTGCTTTTTGTCAATGCAGGCCTTTTCTTGTTTTTGAGCCTGTTTGTTATAGTCTTTACATCAGCAGTCAGCAGCACAACCAAAGTGTTTTTTTTAAGGTTGATTATGTTCTCATTCCTCATTATAATGCCGCCGCCTGTGTCAAACACACAATCATCAAAGTCGCTGATGCTTTCTATAACATCTGCTTCAATTTCCCTGAATCTCTCCCAGCCATATTTTTTTACAAGATGGGCTATGCTCATTTTTGTTCTCTTCTCTGTTTCCTCGTCTGTTGATATGAGCTTCCTGTCAAGCTTGTTGGCAAGCAGCCTGCATATGGTTGTTTTGCCAGTTCCCCTGAATCCTATCAAAGCGATGTTCATTTTTTATACAGCTCGTCAAATTTTTTCCAAAAATCAGGAAATGACTTGTTGACGCAGGAAGGGTTCTTAATCCTTACTCCATTGATAACCAAACCCGCTATGGCAAAGCTCATTGCCATTCTATGGTCATTATAAGTTTCAATAATGGCCTTTTGCAGCCTTCTTCTTTTTATCTTCAGCCCGTCCTGCATTTCCTCGACATTCGCTCCTATCTTTCTAAGCTCAAATGCCAGAGCCCTCAGCCTGTCAGTTTCCTTGTGCCTTAAGTTAGGCACATTTCTGATTGTGGTTGCTGAATCTGCAAAAAGGCTTGTCACAGCAAGCGTTGGCACAGCATCAGGCATATCATTCATATCCACATCAATGCCTTTGAGGACACGCCCCTGCACCTCGATAAAGCTGTTTCCCTTCCTTACGCCACACCCCATTCTTTTTAGTATGTCAACAAACTTTATATCGCCTTGTTTTGATTTAGGGTTTATATTCTTTACCATTATTCTTCCTTTTGTCACGGCAGCAGCGGCAAAGAAGTAGCTCGCGCTCGAGGCATCCCCATCAACCACATAATTCCCAGATTTGTATTTTTTGGTGTTTTTTATTATAAATTTTTTATAATTCGCATTTTTTATATCAACCCCAAAATTTTTCATCACATCTATAGTTATATCAACATACGGCTTTGATGCCAAATCTCCTGCAATGCTTATTGTTACATCCTTTTTGGCGTATGGCGCGACCATAAGAATTGATGATAAATATTGGCTGCTTATGCTGCCTTTTAATTTCGCAGCTCCTCCGATAAAATTCCCTCCGTAAATCTTTACAGGCGGGCATCCGCTGCTGCTTTCGCTTTTCACTCCTAATTGCCGCAGCGCATCAAGCAGGTCATTTATTGGACGCTGCTGCATCCGCTTGTCGCCTGTTATCACAGAAGCCCCGCCAGCAAGAGAAGCAAAGGTTGTTATAAACCGCATTGTTGTGCCCGCATTTCCCGCAAAAATCCTGCTTTTTGGGTGCTTAAGCTTTCCGTTTGTTCCATAAACAACAAGGCTGCTGCCTTTTCTTTCTATCCTGACTCCAAACTCTTTCAAAGCAGAAATCATATGGCTGGTGTCGTCGCTGAATAATGGGTTTTTTATCATGGATCTGCCGTTAGCAAGAGCTGCAATTACCAAAGCCCTCTGGGTATAGCTTTTTGACGGCGGCGCCTCAATTACAGCTTTGACGTATTTTTTGGTATTAATTGCTAGCATTTTTTGCATAAACCACAATCATTTTTTTCATCACGCTTTCAGGCAAATCCCTGTTTGTCCAGAGCCGGAACTGCATCATGTTCCCGTAAATAAGCATTTCAATTCCCGGAATCACTGTGCAGCCTTTTTTCTCTGCAATTTTCAGCAGCTTCGTTTTGTAAGGGTTAAAAACCGCGTCAAAAACAACAGCGCCGTTTTTAATGCAATCAGGCGGGACAGGAGAGCTGCCTATGTTGGGGTGCATTCCAACAGAGGTTGCATTTATGAGGATATCATAATCAATATTTTTTAAGTGTTCCAATGAGCCATAATCACAATTAAAATAATCAGCAAGTTTTTTCGCTTTTTCAGCTGTCCTGTTTAATATTATTATGTTGGATTTTTCTTCTTTTAATCCATAAGCTATCGCCCTTGCTGTGCCGCCTGCTCCAAGCACTATGGCATTTTTGTTTTTAAGCCTGGTTTTTGCCTTCAAAGCGCGAATCGCGCCATGGCAGTCTGTATTGCAGCCAACCAATCTGCCATTTTTGCTTACAATTGTATTAACAGCCCCAATCTCTTTTGCCTGCCTGTCTATTTCATCAAGGCATTCCATTACCTTAATTTTATGCGGAACAGTAACGGCAAAGCCCATTATGTTCAATTTCCTGAAGTAATCAATGAATTCCTTCAGCCTGTCAACCCTGAATTTCAGATAAACAGCATTTATATCAAATGCATCAAAAGCGGCATTATGCATTATATGCGACCAGGAATGCTCAACAGGATTTCCTATCAAACCAACTATTTTAGTGTTTTTATTTATTTTTTTTATTCTGTAATGACCAACCATCTCGTTTATTGTTAATTGTCCGCTTGCGGATTCTTTTCTTTTGCTGATTGATGCATAAGTTATCTGCGAGCCAAAAATTATGCTCAAAATCCTGCTGAATTTTCCATAGTCTCCCATGCAGAATGCAATTATTTTTCTTTTTTCTTTATTTGCTTTCCTGATTAAGTCAAATATTCTGAAGTTATCAGCGACAGAACGCGCATTTGTGACGATTTTTATGAAATCCGGGTTCAGTTTCTTTATCCTGACATATATTTTATTGATGTCACCGGGAGTTTTTTCAAAATCATGATAAGAAACGATAATCTTGGTTTTCCTTTTATTATGAATTAAATCTCTTATTGATTTTTTATCCGAAGAATATTCGACATCAACATAGTCTGCACCTAATTCAAGAGCATTTTTTAATGTTTCAATTCTTTTATTTTCATTTCCATTAAAAAATCCGCCTTCAGATTTTTTCCTATTCGTCACAATTACAGGCTTCCTGCAATTTTGCATTAAATTTTTTAACTTTGCATTATTTATGTTTTTTATATAATCCAGCCTTAACTCTGCCAAATCAGCATCTTTTGCTTTTGGAATGTCTTTGAGCTCTGTTATTACGGCTGCCAGCATTTTACCCTTTTTCAAGAATATTTTTAATATCTTCCATAGCAACATCATCAGAAACAAATGCATCGCCTATGGAATTCAGCAACACAAAATTTATTCTGCCGTTTATTATTTTTTTGTCGTATTGCACATGCTCCAGAAGCTTTCTGGGCTTTAGCTTGTGGTGGCTTAACTTGTGCGGCAATCCGGCATATTCCAGCAGATTATTCTGCCTTATCACAGAGCCTTCATGCAGATGCCCAAGCTTTGCAGAGAGCTTTGCCGCATAGTTCATGCCAATTGCAATCGCATTTCCGTGGCTTATTCTGTAATTTAAGGAAGATTCAATCGCATGCCCGATTGTATGCCCATAGTTGAGGATTCTTCTAATCCCTTTCTCTTTTTCATCCTGCATCACAATATCTGCTTTGATTTCACAGCTTCTTTTTATCGCAGTCTTCAAGGCATCTGAATCAAGCTTCAGAATCTTACCTATATTTTTCTCAAGAAAATGGAAAAAATTACTGTCTTTTATCAATGCGTGCTTTATCAGCTCAGCCAACCCGTTTGAAAGCTCGTTTTTTTGCAATGTGTTAAGGAAGTCCAAGTCAATAATCACTTTTTTTGGCTGGTAAAAAGCTCCGATTGCATTTTTCGCATGAATGGTGTCAACGCCAACTTTGCCTCCTATAGAGCTGTCAACCATTGCAAGCAAAGTGGTTGGCACCTGGATGTATGGAATGCCTCTCATGTAGGTTGCCGCGACAAACCCCGCCAAATCTCCAACAACCCCGCCTCCAAGCGCAATGATGCAGGCATCCCTGCCAAGATTAAGCCTGAGCATTTCATTTTCAATCTTTTCCTTTGTTTTCCTGCTCTTGCTTTTCTCTCCTGCTGAAAATGTTATTAAATGGACGTCAATATTTTCCTTCTTCAAGCTATTAATCAGTTTTTTTCCATAAGTTCCTGCAATATTGGAATCTGTTATTACTGCAAATTCATTTGCTGGAACTTTTTTCAATTCCATGGCAAGACTGTCCAATAAGCCATTGCCAATGACAATATCATAAGAATTATCAATCTCTTCCCTCAAATCAACTTTCACAACTTCCATTTTACACCCTTCTTCCTATTGCGCCTGCTATGAGCTTTAGCTCTCCCATAAGCTTTTCAAACCTTTTTGTGCTTATGGTCTGGTCGGCATCACTTACAGATTTTTCCGGGTTTGGATGGACTTCAATCAATAACCCGTCTGCTCCTGCTGCAACTGCTGCCTTTGCCATGGGGCTGACTAAGGTGTATCTTCCAGTGCCGTGGCTTGGGTCGACGACAACAGGCAAATGGGTCAGCTCCTTTACAGCAGGCACTGCATTCAAGTCCAAAGTGTTTCTTGTGTAAGTTTCAAAAGTCCTTATGCCACGCTCGCACAAAATTATGTTATGGTTGCCTTCTGCCATTATGTATTCTGCGCTCATAAGCCATTCAGTTATTGTTGCAGAAAGCCCTCTTTTTAATAGAACAGGATGCTTGCATCTGCCAACCTCTTTTAATAGGTCATAATTCTGCATGTTTCTTGCGCCAAGCTGCAGAATGTCAGCGTACTTGCACACCAAAGGCACGTTTCTGGTGTCCATAACCTCTGTTATTATCGGCATGCCTGTTTCCTCCTTTGCATATTTCAGCAATTTTAACCCTTCTTCCCCCAAGCCCTGAAAAGAATAAGGTGATGTTCTTGGCTTGAAAGCGCCGCCTCTTAATATTTTTGCCCCTGATTTTTTTATGGCTTTTGCTGTCTCTATGATCTGCTCCCTGCTTTCAACAGAGCAGGGGCCTGCCATCACAACAACATCATTGCCGCCGATTTTGACGCCGTCAACGCTTATTATTGTATTTTCGGGCTTGAAGTCCCTGCTTGCAAGCTTATAGGGGGCAAGCACGGGCATAATCTTCTCCACACCTTCCAAAGCCATTATCTGCGACTCCGGGACTTTCCTTTCATCGCCTATTATCCCTATTATCTTTACAATCTCGCCTTTTGACAGGTGCGCTTTCAAGCCGTTTTCCTTGATTTTCCCGACTACCCTTTCTATTTGGCTTTCAGTTGCATTCTTTTTCATCACTACAATCATTTTCTCACCTTTGATTAGTTTTTTATCATGTTAAGACAATGGGATTAGCGTTCTGTTGATAAAGAAGCCAATCAGTGCTTAAAATAAAAAAAGAAATACCTGAAGCTGGAAAACAGCCTGTAGAAAGCGAATCCAATCCTTGCCATCAAATTTTCAGCTTTTCTTATCATTTTCAAGCATTTGGGTAAGATGGAGGGGTATTTAAATGTTGCGGGAAAAATCATATAAATCTTATTATGTAAATATTGCAAATAAATTAACTGACATGCACCTCCACAATGTCATTGTCCTGCACAACATGCTCAAGCTTTCTGATAACCTGTCCCGGGAATTTCACGCCTTTTCCCCAAACCCTTGCAAACCTGAACTTGCTTACAAAATCCTTGTGGAGCTTGGTGCAGACATCCCTTAAAGTGTTGCTTTTCCTCATTATCAATGGAACTCCCATGTCAGCTTTCTTGCCAGCTTCCTTGCAGTAAACCCTTATGAATTCAAGCTTTTTGAAAATCAAGTCCTTTAATTCCTCTGTGCCTTTTTTCAGCTCTGCGGAAATGCAGATGTCAGGCTTTACGATTGATTTTACTCTTTCCAGCTCTTCTTCATCAACCATGTCTATTTTGTTCAGGACTGTTATGGCAGGGACATATTTTTTGTTGCCTTCTATTGCGTCAATCAGCTGGTCATCTGTAATGTCCTCCCTTATGACAATGCTTGAATTCTCCAGCCTGAATTCCTTCAGTATTGTTTTTATGGTTTCCGGGCTTATCTTTGTCAGTTTTACAGTCAGCCCAATGTCAATGCCGCCTCTCATTTTTTTTGATATTTTTACCTGCGGCGGCTTTTGGTTTATTCTTAATCCGGTTTCATAGATTTCCCCTTTTACAACTTCAAGATGCTCCGGATTGAAAATGTCAAGAAGAATTATAACAAAGTCTGCGCTCTGCGCGCA
>JAGVXR010000061.1 GCA_018303645.1 Candidatus Woesearchaeota archaeon | reverse complement strand
TGATTGTAAGGAAAGGAGAGGCTCTGCGATTTAAGTCAAAGCTTGACGTTGAACAGCAGATAACTGGCCTTAAGAATCCTATAAAATCATCTCAAATCGGTGGCCAAGTTGGTATGGAATTCATGGATAGTGATGGATACTCCCACATAGGTTCACATATGCCACTCACACCAACTAATATTTATATTATGGACGAACGGCAAAGACAAAAAATGTGGGAAGATGGTAGGGAATATGTAAAGCAAGCCTTGCAAGCTTTAAAGTCTAAAGGTTGCAGAAGAATAACCTTTGAAGTATTCCCTTATGATTATGCAGGGGAAGACTGGGTAAAAATGAATCAAGAAACTTTCTCAAGTGTAAAACAAATACTTTCAGAAATATAATTTTATCTTCTATAAAATCTCGCCGCATCCTCTGGGAGTACAGAGTTGATTACAGCATCCGTTGAAATCTCAAAGCCGCCCCATGTCGCCATCCTTGGGGTTATTTCTATGTGAAAATGCAGGTTTTCTTTTTCAGGTGAATAGTGCATAAAGAAATTGTAAGAGGCATTTAATTTTTTTAATTTTACAAGTATTTTTTTCAATGCCAAAGCCAAGTCCTCCAGCTCATTTTCCTCCAACTCTTCCATCGTCCTTCTGTGTTTTTTGGTAAAAACCCATGCCTCATAATTGAAGCGCGAGGCAAAAGGCGCAAAAGCAACAACATTTTTTGTCTCGAATATTTTTCTTTTTGATTTTGCCTCATGCTTTATTATTTCGCAGTACATGCATTTTTTTCCTTTGGCTGAAGCTTTTGCCTCTTCCATGACCAATGCAGGCACTTGTGGCAATGCCATCACCTGGGTATGGCTGTGTATAAGGGATGTGCCTGCGTCCTTGCCGTGATTTTTGAATATTTCAACATACCTGATTCCATTTAATCTGCCCAGTTCCCTCACCCTGAACCTGCACACTTCAAGCAATTCCCTTACCTGTCCAGCCGGCAAATCAGCAAGCTGTGACTTATGGTGTTGCGTCTCGACGATTATTTCATGAACGCCATAGGAATCCCTTTCAGAGCAGAAATTTTTTGCCTTGAGCCCTGCGCTGCCTTTTTTCTCCACGGCAGGGAACTTGTTGAGGAACCACCTCATTTTCCAGCCTCCCTTATATTCGACCCTGCCGATCTCAGGCGGCGTCATATGCTCATTTGACGGGCAGAAATAGCATATTTTTCCATCGCTTTTTACGTCAATGCTTCTAAGCTCTCTTGGCCTCTTTTTTCTTTCAGTTGAATAATAAACCCACCTGTCAAGAATGTAGTCTTTTCTTATTATGCCCATATTCCCTATAAACTTCGCGCAGAGTTATTTAAACTTTTTGGATTTAAAGATTTTCATGCCTATTAAAATTTTTGATAAACTTTAAAAAGTATGAAAGAATAGCCCGCTTCATGGAATTAAAATCAGTAAAAAGCGGCATGCCAAAAGAGCTGTATGAAATTCTTGAGAAGGAGATAGAGAGTCTCAGGCCTGCCCAGGAAAAGGCTGTAAAAAAGGGGCTTTTGCATGGAAAAAATCTTCTGGTATGCACGCCCACAGCTTCAGGAAAAACGCTGATAGCGGAAATTGCGGCTTTCAAGTCCATTATAGAAGGCAAAGGAAAAGCGGTTTATATTGTGCCGTTAAAGGCGTTGGCGTATGAAAAATACAGGGATTTCAGGAAGAGGTACGGAAAAATTGCAAAAATAGCCCTGTCAATCGGAGACATTGACTCTGCGGACAATTATCTTGCAGAATACGACTTAATAGTCACCACATCTGAAAAGCTCGACTCTTTGATAAGGCACAGTTCACCATGGGTTTCAGGCATTGCAACCATTATTATTGACGAAATCCATTTGCTTAACGACCATGGAAGGGGCCCTACACTGGAAATCTTGATTACAATCTTAAAAAAATTATTAAAAAATGTGCAGATAATTGCATTAAGCGCGACAATCGGCAACGCAGAAGAGCTTGCAGAATGGCTTCAAGCCGATTTAGTTGTAGACGAGTGGCGCCCTGTAACACTCCACAAGGGGATTTATCTGGACGGGGAAGTGGAGTTTTATTGAAATTAAAAAGGCTGGAAGAATGAAATATAAACAAGGGATTGGGTTCATAATGAGGTCAGATGAATTTAAACTATTTGAAGAAGGATCGAATCATCATGAATTAGAAAGAATATTATCACCGCTTACTTTTTGGCTGATAAGAATTAAAGCAATTCAAGAATATTTAAGCAAAGAAGGGCATGTAAAAAGCTTGTCAGCAAGACGTGATTATCAAAAACAATTAGAGAAACTAGGGACGGTGTATGAACAAATAGGTATTTTAGAATCTTCTATAAGTTATGAAAATGTAGTTAACTTATGGAATTCCAAAAGATTTTTGCCACAACATTTACAAATAGAATCGATGTCTCTTGAAGGAGTTACTCAAGAAGATTTAATAAGGGCATGGAAAGATGGAAATGCGGATTTGATTGTGAGATTATGCGCCGGTACTTTATAAAAATTAACTCATTAGACTAATCCTAAATTTTTAATTATGATATTTGAATCAAACTCCTGCAAATCACCATATTTCTGACCCGTTCCAAGGTACAAAATCGGCTTCTTTGTGATATAGCTTACAGAAACAGCAGCCCCTCCTTTCTCGTCGACATCAGCTTTTGCAAGGATAATCCCGTCAATGCCGACAGCTTCGTTAAAGGTTTTTGCCTGCTCAACGCAGTCGTTGCCAGTAATGCTCTCGCCAACAAATACCTTCAAATCAGGCTTCGCCACCCTTATTATTTTCTTCATTTCGTCAATAAGGTTTGTGTTGCTGTGCATCCTTCCTGCCGTGTCTATCAAAACAGCATCGATGTTTTTGGCTTTTGCGTGCTTTATCGCATCAAATGCAACCGCAGCAGGGTCCGCGCCATAGCCGTGCTTTATCATATTCACCCCAACCTTGTCTGCATGAATCTGGAGCTGCTCTATAGATGCTGCGCGAAAAGTGTCAGAAGCCGCTAAAACGCATGAAATTCCCATTTCTTTGAGCATATTTGCAATCTTTGCTATGCTTGTCGTCTTTCCTGAGCCGTTTATGCCGAAAAAAGCGATTACATAAGGCTTTTCCCTCTTGTTTTTTATTTCCTGAATCAAGTTAATATGGTTATTATGAAACAAATCCTCAATTGAAATCCTTAAAGTCTGTTGGATAATCTCCTCAACTTGGGTTCTTTTTATCGGCTTTTCAACGAGCTCTTCCTTCAGGTCATTTTTTATCTTTTCAATCACTTCAACAGCAACATTGCTCTCCATCAGAGCCATTTCCAGCTCCCAGAATAATTTTTCGAACTGCTTTTCATCTATTTCTGTTGTTGTTATTTTTTCTTTTATAGCGCTAAAAAACCCTTGTGGCTTTTGGCGCCCCGAAACGCTTTGCGTTTCTCTGGCATCAAAAAATCCCTTCTTTTCGGGCTCTTTTTCTATTATCTTTTCTTCAATTTTAAGTTTATATCCAGTTTTTTCTTCCTTTATTGGGCGTATTTTTTCATGCCGTATTATTTTCGGCTTTTCTTCTTTTTTAACTTCTACTTTTTCCTCAATTGCCAGTTTTTCTTCAATTATTTCTTTAGGCTCTTCCTTTCCAATAAACTTTTCCTTGATTTTGGCAAAAAATCCTTTTTCCTCTTCCTTTTGAGGCTCTTCAATCAGCTTCCCAACTATACTTTCCGCTGCTTTGCCCTCCTTCTCAACATTCTCAGAAATCTTGGATATTGCGCTCTTCAGCTTTTCCTTCAGGAATTTGAACATTTTGTTTTATTGAAATTTATGATAATTTTTCAGGCATATTCAAGAATTTTTATCGGCTGATGCCATATTCTGCAGCTGCATTTCCAGATGGGCCGCATGGCTTGTCATTTTTTCCAGCTCGTCAATCATCTGCTTCTGTATTTTCTTAATTTCTTCCATCTGGCTCTGGATGAGGCTTTTTGTCGATGCAACGTCCTTTTTGACAGCCACATTGGCGCCTACATTGACAAGCAGCTCTGAAGTGTCTTTAATGCTTGCCTTTGCGAATATCCCTGAGCTTAACGGCACAAATATCTCTTTTCCTGGAGAAAGATTTTTGAATTCGTCCAGGCTACTGCCTGTCACGCTCAGCTCAACCAGCTGGTTCGTTACCGCTTCTAATTGCCTCTGCAATTGCTTTATATGCTGATCAAGCATCTGGAATTGCATATAAATCTCCTGCGCTTTCTTTTCCTTGTCATCCATTTTACTTTAATTTTTTCTCGAGTTTTTTATACATCTGCTCATATACCACTCCCATAGGCAGGCCCTCGTGGGTTCTTTTTACATTCTCTGCAAGCAAAGGCGCTATGGATATGATTTTTAGCTTGCTTATCATTTTCTCTTTTGGAATTTCCACTGTGTTCGTAACAACAACTTCCTTAAGCTGGGACTCTTTTATTCTTTCAATGGCAGGGCTTGAAAAGATGCCATGTGTTGCAAATGCATAAACCTCCTTAGCGCCGAATTTAATTAGGATTTTTGCAGCCTCGACTATTGTGCCTGCAGTGTCTACGAGGTCGTCAACAAGGATTGCGGTTTTGCCCTTGACATCGCCGATTACATTCTGAACTTCTGCAACATTCGGCTGCGGCCTTCTCTTGTCTACGATTGCAATCGGCGCATCCAGCACTTTTCCAAAATATCTTGCTCGCGCTGCTCCGCCTGCATCCGGGCTTACAACCACAATGTTCTTCAGCTTCTGGTCTGCTATGTAATCTGCAAATAAAGGTACAACCTCAAGATTGTCGCTCGGAATGTCAAAAAACCCCTGAACCTGGGCAACGTGCAGGTCAAACATGATAATCCTGTCAACCCCTGCAGTCTCTATCATATTGGCAACAAGCTTTGCCGTTATAGGCTCCCTGGGCTTTGTTTTCTTGTCCTGTCTGCAATAGCCGTAGTATGGAATAACTGCAGTTATCTTGTCAGGGGAAGAGCGCTTCAATGCATCAACCATAATAAGCAGCTCCATCAGGTGCAGGCTTGCATCAGGAGAAGTTGGCTGTATTATAAAAACATCGCAGCCTCTTACGCTTTCAAGCACCCTGCAGTAGATCTCTCCGTCTTGGAATCGCTTGATTTCAACAGGAGTCAAAGGCACTTTCAGTATTTTAGCCACTTCTTCAGCAAGTTTCCTGTTTGCAGTCCCGGATATCAGCTTAAAATGTTTGGCTATCAAAAAAATCCACCCCAACGACAAAGTTCGTTGACACCTTGCGAGACATTCGCTTTGCGAAGTCTCGAGTGCTCGCTAACGCTCGCACATATGCCAGTATTTCAGAATAAACAAGTGTTTAAAAAGATTTGGGTTTTGATGGATATATAGGATAATCGTCTAGGGCACACTCACGCAAAAAGTAATAGGAATCGTGGCGTTATTTTTTAAGTTAGAAAGATTTATATAAATATCTTTAAAGAATCCGATACATATTGAAAAATGGAGGAAGATAACCCTATTAAAGAGAGAGATATGGAAGAAAAAGTTTTAAGATATTTTAAAGATATTAATGGATGGGAGCTTAACCCACATCCCAAAGGACGTAATGGCGAAGATATTGGTGGGAAAACTTCAGATGGAAAAAATGTATTTATTGAAATAAAAGGGACTTTAAATAAAAATGGAAAGCCATTTACGAGCAATCAAAATAAAATCCATATGAGTTATGGTGTATACCAGTTAATGACAAGAGTAACAAGTGAAAGTGATATAGCAATACTACTATTACCCTACCATCAAAATTTTTTAAATAAAATATGCATTTAAAAAGTTAAATTTTAGGTTGTTTTTTCTTTATAAAGATGGCAACATTAATGAGTATGGAGTATCGACATGATGGACAAAAAATATCTTTTGACTGGTATTATAATTATAGTAACTTTAGTATCAGCTTGTGCAAATAGCCCAGTGTTAGAATGTCCTAAACCAACTGAATGTCCTAAATGACCTGAAAAAATATGCCCTTCTTGTCCATCATGTGAAGAGGTAAAACAACAGGATAAGGCACTTATTGTTGAATTTAAAGATACGCAAAGAGTAATAAATTTAGATGGACCCGCACATTATTATAATGCTTATAGTATAATCAATCCCAATGACCGTAGAGTTTTAGTGAGTATAAAGACTTGGTGTTATGATGCTAATGACACCGAAACTACCTATGAATCAAAGCATTTTATTGATGAAAGGTCTGAATATTATAATAATTACGATGGTAGCCATTATTACTATGCCACTTGCAGTGAAGGACAACCAGATGTTTATTGGAAAAAAACAAGGGTTGAGGCAAAAATTACTGATTAAAATATGCTTTAACAACAATGACGGAAGAGTATATAATAGACACATCAATTTGGGTTGATCTTTACGAAGACAGGAAAGGTTATAACAATGAGCCACTAGGTGATTATGCCTTTAAGCTTCTTGTCAAGATAAAAGCGAATGAAAAAGTTATTGTACTTACAGATTTTCTTATCAAAGAGCTTGAGACACTTTATTCAGTTGCAGAAATCAACGGAATGTTTAAGCCTTTTGAGAAGATTACAAAAAAGATTATAGCTACAGAAAAACAGAGAGAAGAAGCCAAAAAAATTTCAAAGGAAAGAGGCGTGCCTGCTGGAGATGCTTTGCACGCCATAGTCGCAAGAGACAATGACTTAATCCTTGTAACTAGAGACAGGCATTTCAGAAAACTGGAGGATATATCAAAACACTACAAGCCAGAGGAACTTATCTAATTTTTCTATCAAGCTCTTCAAAAACTTTCTGTCTTACTTTTTCCAGTTGCTCATCGCTTGTTTTCTTTTTAGAAGCCCCTTTCAGATGTGCAATTTCTATCATAGCATCCTTTAGTTTGGTTTCTTCCACCTTTTCCCTAAGAGCGTTTCTGATAAATTCTGTTCTGTTATGATAGCCCTGTTTCTCCACAATAGAGTCTATCTCTTTCAAAAACATATCGTCCAGCTTTAGAGTAATCATTTCGGTTGTCATATAGCTACTGTATATACAACAGATATATAAATTTTTCGCCACAATTCCTTCAAATTTGCCCCATCAGGTACTGTATAATTATCGTCATCTCTTAATTTTAAAACTTAGTGAAAAAACCTCTATAATTTTTCTCGTCTATAAATTATTCATATTAAACCAAAGTTTTCCTTATGGATTCAGATAGGTGACTTTAACTAGACAGTGTCGCCCCATCAAAACATTTAATAACACCTTTAAAACCAGCCATATAAGTGCTTTTTATGGAAAACAATTTGTCGCCTTCAACCTTCATTGGAGTAAGAGGCAAAGGCATAATTTCATTCGGCTCCGGGCAGCCTGACTTGCCGCCTCCGAAAGAGGTGCTTTCGTGCATGCCTGAGCCTGAAGACTTCAAATACGGGCTGGTGGCAGGGCAGGTTTATCTGAGAAAAGCCTTGTCAAAAGAGTTCAAAGGCAGCGCAAGCGATGACTTTGTAATCACAAACGGCGCATCAGAGGCTCTAGACCTGACGCTGAGGGCGATAGGAAAGCCGAAAGACTGCATACTAATCCATAAGCCTTATTATTACTCATACAATCCATTGGTTGAGCTGAATCACATGAAGCCTTTGTATGTTGAAACCCACAAAGGCAAGATTGATGTTGATGATTTTGAAAATAAGGTGCACAAGGCAAAGGCTGTTTTGATAAACTCCCCCTCAAACCCGACAGGCAGGATACAGGACATAAAAACGCTGAAATTCATCGAGAAAGTTACAGAAGACCTTGACATACCGCTCCTTTCAGACGAGGTTTACAAGGACATGATTTACGAAAGGGAGAATTACATGCTATCAGGCCCGCATGTCGTCACAATAAACTCCTTCTCCAAGACTTTTGACATGTGCGGCGCAAGGGTCGGCTATCTTTACTCAAATGACAAGTCAATCGTGAATGGGGCAGTCAGGCTGAAAACATACACTTCAATGAATACAAACATATTGGCGCAGAGAATGGCGCATCACGCCACAAAGGTGCCCAGAAAGTTTGTTGATAAGCAGGTTAAGATATGGAAGCAGAGAAGGGATTTGATTTACGAGGGCATGTGCAGGCTCGGGCTTGATGTATGGAAGCCTGAAGGCGCATTTTACATACTGCCCAAAGTAAAGAATCCAAGAAAATTTGTATGGGACATGTTCAGAAAATACAATGTAATCACTTACCTTGGCGAATGGTTCGGGGCAAATGACAGGGTAAGGTTTTCATATGCCCTTGATGTCAGCAAGATTGAGGAAGGGTTGAAAAGGGTTGGGAAATATCTTAAGAAGAATTAGCTTTAGAAACAACATCGCCTCTTCCTTCTTCTTCAGCAAAATCTCTATCTCTCCAAAAGGCATTTCCTGCACAAGCTCGATTTTATTCTGTTGGGCTAAATGCAGCAATGGTATAAAAGTATGAACCTTGTCCTCTTTTGATTCAGAAGGCAAAAGCTTTGAGAATGTCAGTTTTCCGCTCAATGCTGTGATAAAAAAACCCCTTATCCTGCCATAAACCTCCCGTATAATCTCAGTTACATCCTTCTTCTTTTTTGGCGCTTCAAGGTTAAGCGGAGGTATGGAATGCAAAAGCCTTCTCTTTTTGACTTCCAGCGCCCTTTCCAGAGCTTCGACCAAGTCAAAGATTGAAACTTTCCTCTTTCTCGGCTGCGGCGTCCTTGGTATTAATGTCGGGATTTCGCCGAGTTTTTCTATGGTTGATGTTTCCTCAAAGCCCAGCTCCTCCATCTCTTCCCCCACACCCATAAGAAGCCTGTCAAGCTCGCTTAAGTCCTCGCCAACAAGCTTGTTTGACTTCAGCTTGAGCAGTATGGCTGCTGCCAGCAAAACCTTGCCTGAAACCCTGAAATCATGCTCCTTTATGGTTCTTAGCATATCTATATATTTCTGGGTTAGGGTGCTTACATCTATGTCCCAGGGATCCATCTGCTCGGTTTTGACAAGGTCAAAGATTATTGTCTGCCAGGTTATTTCATCAGCCTTTGAGAAGAGTATGCTGAAAATTCGCTCGTGGGGGTCCATACTATATTTATGGAAAGTAATGGTATATAAAGTTTATTGAAATAATCATTTCCTAGCTACAACAAAATAAGAATGGTGCCTATGCCTTTTTTCGCGTATATATCCTGAGCCATGAGAAGGGTCAGTTATATATTCTGATGTGAAAGGTGAAACAAATTCAAATCTTTCCACCATTCTTCCAATATCGTCAGGCTCATCGTATCTTAAATAAACCCCGTGTTGCAAAAATTCTCTATCAGAAAGCCTTCCTCCCTGTCCATAGGTAGAATCTTTTTTGGATGTAAATTCCAGAAGTGCATAACCACCATTTCTCAGGATTGTGTAGAAATTATCTAATACTTTATGAACTTCTTTTATGTGTGTTAAAACATGATAACAAATTAAAGCGTCGATACTCTCGGGTTCGATAGGAAGTTCTTCAAGAAGTGCATGAACTATACTTACACGTTCACTATTACCAAAATTTTTTCTAAATAAAGTTAAAGCAGATTTAGAGGCATCAACTCCAATGATATTAAAGCCAGCATCATAAAATGGCTTGCTTTCTCTTCCCTCACCACAGCCTGCATCCAAAACATTTTTAACTCCTTTATACTTTAAAAAATCAATGTATCTTGAGAAAAATGGATGTGGCTGTTCATTCCAAACAGACATTCTAGACGGATTACTTCTGTGGAATTGTTTATATACATTATCCCAGTATCTCCCAATTTCATCTAATTTTGTCATTTTCCATTACTTATTAAAAGCTTATATAATTCTAAAAAACTTGAAACATAAGGACTTACAGATTTTACTTCTTGCCCTCTTAAAAATTGAATAGTTTTACTACCCAATCCTTTTGCAGATAACAGATTATCACTAATATCATCAACTACTATGCAATCAGAAGGCTTTGCGTTTAGTCTTTTGAATGTGTTTATGTATGCTCTAACATCTGGTTTTCTAAAACCTATTTCTCCACTCACAAAATAACCATCAATTAACGCATCAAGTCCAAAGCGCTGTTTTATTGAATTAGCCCATTCAACAGTATCATTAGAAAGTATTGAAATTTGATATTTATCTCTAAATTTCTGTGCAAATTCCATGAATTGTGTGTCAATTCTTAATCTATCAACAAAACCATTTTGATTAGGAATGCCTATTAATGAGAAAAATTGTTCAGACGAAATCTGTCCTAACGTAAGCTTAGAATAGTAGAGTTCTCTCGCTTTTTCTTCGTTAAAACTATGCTTTTCCTTGAAATAAGGTAAATAAACTTGTTCAAAGTCATTTCTATCTATGAAAATCACACCCATAGCATCCAAAATCAGATGTTTTTTTGGCATCATTTTCATTAAATAATCATAAAGAATGCTTTTTTTGATTACACCAATATTTTTATTATTTATCTTTCTCTAAAGTTTTTGTCATTAAAATAAATTTATATAAAGCTTCTTCAAGAGGCAATTCTTGTAGCGGGACATTTATTGGTTCCTCCATGCGTCTATCAGAATGTACTTGTTTAAGTCCTTTAGATTTAGTAATTGTTTGAAAGTCGTCTGTTTTAATCATCATATGATACCAATCAGTCCTAAATCCTTGATCTTCAATTGGGATAGACGCATGATATGTTACTACTCCTACAATTTTATCTTGAGGGTCCATAGCTAACAATTCGTCTACAGACTTAACCTCCTCTTTTGAAAAACCTAATAGTCTACCTACCATGACACTAAATTTACCATATAATGGGTAACCAAATCCTCGGTTTAATCTTACTACATCTTTAGAGTCAACTTCAAATTCTTTTTCTAAATACATACGTGAGTATCCTTTTTCTTCTGGAGATGTGTATACATGTGAAGAAGTCATTTTTGTATCCCTAACTGCATATAATTCTCTTATTTTCTTTTCTGCAAAATCCAGAAATTCTGATGGTTGGAATTGTCTTAAACTCATTTTTATCGCCAGTTGATTAATTGTACATAATTTTTTATTTCTTTTAAGTAGTAAAACTATACATCATCTAGTTAAATCTTTCTCTTAATTTTTTTAACAAAACGCAATATTTATATATAAAAAGATATTATTGTAAAATATTATGGAAGAATTGGACTTAACTGACAGGAAGATAATCTACGCTTTGGACTTTGATTCAAGAATGCCTCTAAGCCAATTAGCCAAAAAAGTCGGCATTTCAAAGCAGGTTGCAAAATACAGAATTGAAAACCTTGTCAAAAGAGGAGTCATAAAAGGCTTTTACACAGACATAAATGCGTCAAAATTGGGCTTGGAAATCTACATGGTTTATTTCAAGTTTCACAAAATGACTCCTGAAATCGAAAAGAAGTTCATTCAGCATATGTGCTCGCAGGAAAGTGTTGGAGTCAATATCTCAGTCAATGGAAAATGGGACTACACAATTGACTTATGGGCTCAAAGCATCATGCACTTCAAAAGGCAGTACCAAAAAATAATGAAGGATTATGAAAAGTATGTAAAAAGCAAGCAGGTTATAATTGAAACTGACTTCTATTACTTCAAGCCAAAGCCGATACTTGATATAAAATCCGACGAGCAGATAACAATGACTGGCGACATTGAAAAAGTTGCCATTGACAATATAGACAAAAAAATCCTCTCACAGCTTGCAAAAAACTCAAGAATTCCGCTTGTTGAGCTTGCAAAAATAGTGAAATTAACCCCAAATGCTGTAAAGGAAAGAATAAAGATGTTGGAAAAGAATGGCATAATACTGGGTTATAGAATTTTTCTAAATTATCAATTATTGGGATTTCTGCACTATAGGGTATTCCTTCATTTAGAGAATGTAGAAGAAGTCGAAAAGAAAATAATACAATTTCTCAAATACTACAAAACATGCGTTTCTATAACAAAAACAATCGGCTATTGCGAGCTGGAATTCAGGGCTATTTGCGAGAATGTTGATGAATTTTACAGATTGATGGAGGAATTAAGAAATAAATTT
>JAGVXR010000060.1 GCA_018303645.1 Candidatus Woesearchaeota archaeon | reverse complement strand
TAGCAACAAGATACCTGCCAATATTAGGCGGATGCACAAGCAGCACTTTCATCTAAATTCACTATTGTTAAGTATTGGCTGCGGTATATAAATTTTTCTGTAAAATGAGAATAACAAAACTCCCGTATATTGATACAAATGCCGAGAAAGCTTTATAAAACAGGTTTATTACCCACAGCCTATGGAAGTTGACATAAGGAAAGGCATTGATGATACTATAAACAGCAAAGTGCAGATTTTTCATGAAAAGACAAGAAACGGCATAGTGCTATTTGAAAAAGACAAATTCCCCAAAATATTGAATTCAAGCTATGACCCACTAATATTAAATATAATAAACTGCTCTTTTATTATTAAGAATAATTTAAATGAATTCTTTAGTATTATAGAGCCTTTTGTTGAATTTAACCAGGTGAAAAATATATTTGAAATTGAAGATTCAAAAGTAAGCGAATTTAAAAAAACGCTTTCTGGCATTAATGCAATGTCAGGCATAGAGCTATTGGAAATAATGCCTGCTGACGGAAAAAGTGAGCATCAGGTTTTCTTAAATAAAATAGGGGCAAATGCAAGCAGCCTAATTGTAAAGGGTAACGGCAATATCCTTAATCTGCAGAATTTCAATTCAAAAATCAATAAGAAATTTGATATAACCTTCTCAAACAATTTACTGCATGACAACAGCAGCATTGAGGATGAGAAGCATTCAAATTCCTACAGGAGCATGGAGCTTTACGCTGTATTGTCAAATTTTACAAAAAAGGGAGGCTACAGCATACACTGCCATGGGGCTTACATAAGCAGCCTGCATGAAACATATTTCCAGTTTTTAGGGTTTAAAGTAATAGATTACTTCAGGGTTGAAACAGGGCCTTATAATTTCGGAATTATACTAAAAAAGCTGAATAATAAGGAAATAACCAGCAAGGAATTTGACTACTTATATGCAGAAATGAAAAAAAGAAACCCTATAAGATACAGGTAGGTTCTACTTAACAAATATGAAAATAAAAAATAAGTATCTCAACAGCCTGAAAATAGAGGACCTTTCTCTGTACGGTTATCCTGTAGAATACGCATCGAAGGATTATGATAATGTGCTGAATCAGATAAAAAAAATGGCAGCGAAAACAAAGGAGATACTTTCCATTTATACTTTTGGGGAAATAAGCGTTCCTGGCATATCAGATATGGACTTTATATTCGTGCTAAAGAAAAATTCGAAACTTCCATCTTTTCTCAAGAAAAATTACATGGATAAAGATTCAAAATACCTGACTTTTCACCCATTTTTTATTGTCACTGAAAATATCATGGAAAATATAAGATATATCTACCCGAACTCAAATTTTATAAGTATATACGGGAAAGAAGCCGGCATCTATAATCCTTCCAAATCAGAAATTAAAAAAATCAAAATATCCCTTACAATAGACTTCATTTTAAGGCATCTGCCTGTAGACTATCTTTATATACTGCTATCCAAAAGAATTAATGTAAGAATGGTTCTGTTAAGGCTCAATTCCATGAGGCACAGCTTTAAAATATTTAAGGATATTTCTGGAAAAGAAAAATTAATCTGGGAAAATTTCTCTAAAAGGGTATACCTCCTAAGAAATAACTGGTTTAATTTAGGCAAAGGTTTCAGGGAGAATAAACTTTTGGCCCTATTAAAGGAGGCAGTCTACACATCAACAGATTTCGTGAATGAAGTCAATATATTTTTATCAAAAAATAAAGCCAACATTCTGAGCGTAAGCCAGGACAGCATTTTATTTAAAGGCAACAAAAACAGGATTTCTTTTGTAAGGGGCTGGGATATGGAAAAGGCAATAGACCAGATGATAGATCATTTCTCGAAACATAAAAACTTTTATTCTATACTCCCAATAAGCTTTTTAAAACAATTATGTCACTACTCAGGTTTTAATAGAAGATTAAGCCTTTACATAAGAAAGAGGCTCAATATAAGATGTTTTCAGGGAAATATAGACCAAGTCACGAAAAAAAGAATACAAATACTGAATGAGCAGGTAGACTTTGCCAACAGGCTTAAGCATCAACATTACCCATGTTTTTTCCCGCTCGGCTATAAAACTGAAACAGGGTTTAAGAATAAGCTCATTTTGCTTTTTGTCGTAATGACGAGCAGCTCAATTTTTCGCAGAATATTATTCTTTTTTCGGAGTATTTCAAAAAGGCTCCATTAAATTTTTATTTTATTCCAAGCATTTTCTGCCAATAAGCTCATCTGAGTTAAAAGCTTTTTGATGTCAATATTGTTTAATCTCCCAATCCCATTGAATAAATCCCAATATCTTGAATTTATCTGGTATGCAAACAAGGGGTTCATGCCTGAGATTCTATCCACAAAAGGAATTTCATTCGGGGTTTTCCAGTCTTTCCTTATTTTGCTCACTGCATCTATAGGCTCCCATAGTTTTTTGCCAAAGTCTTCTTTCGCCATGGCAAACGAGAATTTTTTGTAGATATGCACTCCTTTGGCCTGCAAGTACATTGTTGGAAACAGGGTAATTGCATGAAAAAAGTTCTTCAGCTCGTAAGAGCCTAAATTAAAAATCTCATTTTCATATAAATTTTTAAAATAATCCACAAAAAAGTAAAACCGGTTTATATTTTCCATCCGGCCATCCCTAATTTTGAAATCCAGGATTTTATTTCCAAAAACAGATTTTGAGTATTTGAATAATTGCAATGGAAAAAATGCCTGGCAATAATAATCAAGATCGTGTTCCGTTATAGCCATATGGCCATGATGCTGCAAGGGGTCTATCTTATAAAAGTACTTTTTGGATTTATAAAGCAGGTCCCTAAGGCTGATAAGCAGCTCAGCATCGCCCAAAACGCTCTTCTTTATTATGATAAGTGTGTCCAGGTCACTCCAGCCTTTTATGTAATCCTTTGTAGCTATGCTTCCGTGTATATGGAAATCTACCAAATACCCATTTAATTTATCCTTAGCAAAACTATTTAATTCCAATACAGGTTCTAAATATTTTGAATCTTCTTTGTTATAGTCATTAAAATTGAATTTTTTACATTTTATTTTTTTACATTTCCCTTCAGGTTTCTTTATATTAGAAAAATCTTTATAAAAGGACGATATAAATAAAGGTGCATTGCCCGCATTTAATTTATTTTTTTTAAATAAATTTAATGTACCACTGAAATCATGATTATTTTCATTTAAGAATCCAGCAATAATTCTCATATCATTAATTCTATTCTTGTTTTTCCCTGATAAATCTTTTACTAATGGATAGAAAATAAAGCCTTTTTTTGAAAAACCGCCATTTATATAAGAATATAATACGTCATGCAGTTCATCCTGCAAAAAATTTATGGCCA
This sequence comes from Candidatus Woesearchaeota archaeon, assembly GCA_018303645.1. GTDB lineage: Archaea > Nanobdellota > Nanobdellia > Woesearchaeales > GW2011-AR4. Next base: position 5,183 of record JAGVXR010000060.1, on the reverse strand, counting down.
TGACTTCTTCAGTCTTTTTTCCGTTTTTTATGCTATCCAGAATAAAAGTTTTCCTATCCACATACAATTTTGTTTTTTTATCCATATTATTTTGCCGTTATAAGTCTTTTTACTAATAAATAATCCTTTTCATCAAACGTTCTCAATAAAAATAAAATGGAGAAATACACAATTGCCCCGATAATTATAATTACAAACATATTTATTTTCAAAAAAATTATAACTATTGACATGATGACAGAAGCAATTAAAGGCTTATATAGGATTTTAAACACGTTAAAAGCATAAAAATGTTTAGAAACAAATGCAAAAGTAAAGGCAAATAAGACCATTTCGCTTATTAAGGTGGCAATTCCGGCTCCTATAAAGCTATATTTTGGTATTAATATCAAATTTAATATAAGGTTTAACAATGCAGCTGCGCCTTGGCTATACATCCTGAATTTCTGCTTATTTATTGAGGAAAGCACGATTCCTGTCAAATAGCTTAAAAACTTAAATAGTATGAACCATGATAAGATTTTTAGCGCGATTATTGAAGATGAGTAATTCTGGTCATAGATAAAGAGAATTATATTTCTTGCAATAATAAAAAGACCAAGGCTTATGGGCAAACCCAATATGTACAGGTACTTGAATGATCTCTCATAAATCAAAATAACCTTATTTCTGAACTTTTCATAATCGCTTGAAAGTATGGGGTATATAGCAGATGTATACATGCCTGGTATAAATAATAGGGCCAACGTTATATTATAGGAAGCGCTATAGATTCCTACAGGAACATCACCTTTCATTATAGAAAGCATAATGGTATCTATATAAAAATAAATTCCTGCAAAAACAACAGCCAATGAAAATGGAGTTGCCAAGCTTATTATTTTTTTGATGAAGAGAAAGTCTACTTCCAGCTTAATCTTTACGAATTTTGTCATTACTACTGCTAATGTCACCAAAAATACCAGAAATTCCGTTAAAACATATAAAAAACCAAGAACAATTATGTTTTTTACAAATATCAAGCTGAGTATGCCAAAAACAAGAATAAAAACAATCCCCAGGCTTTTTATTAAGGCTTCATAATGCATCCTTTCAAATGCCTTAAAAACAGAAAATAAAAGCTCCGTATTAGAGCGAAAAAACATATACAATAAAAGCAAATAAACCAAAACTCTTGTTTCAGTGGGATAATTTAAAGTTTTTAGTATAATGACCGTTAAAATAAAAACTATAATGCCCAGTACTATTTTTATTAATAAAGAGTTGCTAATAAACTTGTTCAATAACTCCTTTTTTCTTGAAACCTCCCTGACGATCATATAATTTATGCCAATATCGGCAAATATTACAGCTATAAGCGAAAATGAATAAGCAAAGTTAAATCTTCCAAAAATAGAATTGCCAAGCTGCCTAGCTACATAGACAAAAATAATGAATTGGGCAACCTTTACAACTATTTCAGCAATACTCAAGGATACAGTATTTATAGCAATCCTTTTGACACTATCCATTGTCTTAACATTTGCCCATTATTTATTTAAAGATTTGGTTTTATTACAAGTATTAACTATAGTTAATTTTTAGAAACCTTTAAATATAAAAGCTCTGTTATTGCAATCATAAATCAGTAAAGAGGCAAGATTATATGGCAGAAAGCGCTGATGTAGTTTTAATTTACCCATCTGGAGGAGAAACCGGAAAAACCGCTTTTTCGCCGCCGCATAGTCTGATGTCTATTGCATCGGAACTTCTTGGCGATTATAATGTGAAAATTCTGGATCAGAGGGTAGATCCCAATTGGAAAAACAAGCTTACTAGCTATGTAAACCAACAGCCTATATGCATTGCAATATCTGCAATGACGGGGCTGCCTATTAAATATGGATTAGAAACAGCAGAGCATATCAGATCCCTAGCTAACAACACTATACCTCTTGTCTGGGGTGGCGTCCATGCAAGCATGCTTGCAGACCAAACATTGGACAGTAAATATGTGGATATAATTGTTAGAGGTGAAGGTGATATAAACTTCAGAAAACTTGTCAATGCATTAAAAAATAAGGAAGATCTGAAAAAAATCAACAGTATTTCTTTTAAGGAAAATGGCAAAAAAATCCATACTCCGGATGAGAAATTAATGAATCTTGCTGAAATAAAGCCAATACCTTGGCATTTGGTTGATGTGGAGAAGTATATCAACAGCGGTAAGATGATGTTTGGTGGAGAAGTAAAAAGGATGCTTGATATAGGGGTTACAAGTAGGGGATGCCCCCATAAATGCGCTTTTTGCTACAATCTTTTTTTCAACAGGATGTATTGGAGAGGCATACCTGCAGACAAGACTTTTGAGATGTTTAAGCAGGTTGTAGACGATTTTAAGGTTGATGGAATCTGGGTGCATGATGATAACTACTTTGTAAGTTTAAAGAGAGTTGAAGATATTGCAAACTTAATGGTTAAGGAAAATATGGATGTAAAATGGACTTCCTCAGGAATTACGGTTTTTACATATACAAGAATGCCCGATGAAATAAAGAGGAAAGTAGTGAAGTCAGGATGCTCGTCGTTTAGGTTTGGAATAGAAAGCGCAAGCCCTAGAATTCTCAAGATGATTGACAAGCCAAATACAGCCGAACAGGTCTATGAGGTAAATAAAGACACTAAAAATTATGACATCTCTCCTATGTACAGCTTTATGATAGGCTTTCCTACAGAAACAAAAGAAGAGATAAAAATGACATGTAAAATGATAATAAAGCTTAAAGAAGAAAATCCAAGAGCTCAAGTCCACGGCATAAGCGTTTATACGCCTTATCCTGGAACACCGCTATACGAGCTTGCCATAAAGCACGGATTTAGTCCTCCACCAAGCTTTGAAGAATGGTCAAAGTTTTACTGGGGAAGCAAGTTGGTAGATATCAGCTTGGCAGAGCCCGACAGGGAATATTTGGATAATGTGCAGGATTTATCTTACCTGAATTCAGACTGGTTTAAATATGTTTTTCCTAAATGGAACAAACCACCTTTCTCAATAATCACAAAGTGGCTTAAATTTAGATGGAACAAAGGACTTTATTCTTATGCCCCTGAGCTTAAAATTTACAGAAAACTAAGGGACGTAATGGCTTCTTAATCTTGGCAACTTTTTTAAATAAATAACCATTTTCTTGCTCTAATGCCAGATAAAAGGATTTTAGTAACGGCCACAACCTTCCCCAGATGGGAGAATGACACAGAGCCGAATTTTGTTTTTGTGCTAAGCAGGTTTTTAGCAGGCTATGGCCATAAAGTAGTTGCCTTGGTGCCACATTTCCACAGAGCAAAGAAGTACGAGGTTATGGATAAAGTAAAGATCTACAGATTCAGCTATTTTATCCCATACAAGCTGCAAAAGCTTTGCTATGAAGGGGGGATTTTCGGCAATTTAAAAAGGTACAAAATTGCATTTTTTCAGCTGCCTTTTTTATTCTTATTCGAGTTCCTGAATACAACCAAATTAATAAAAAAAGAGAAAATTAATGCCATACATGCCCATTGGATACTCCCACAGGGATTTATAGCATATTTGTGCAAAAAGTTATACGGAATTCCATATATTGTAACAGCACATGCAGGAGATGTTTTTCCATTAAAATCCCATTTCTTCAGATTTTTCTCATATTTAACTGTAAAAAATTCTTATTATTGCACTGCTAACAGCACTTTCACAAAGAAAGAGTTGCAAAAAATTTCAGGGAAAAAAGATATAAAGATAATACCTATGGGGGTAGATTTAAAGCTTTTCACGCAAAAAAACAGAAATATGGATTTAAGGAAAAAATTTTTCATAAAAAAAGAATTTATCCTGGCTGTAGGAAGGCTTGCTGAAAAAAAGGGAATAAAATACCTAATTACTGCAATGAATGAGGTAATTAAAAAATTTCCCAAGGCAAAGCTTGTCATTGTCGGCGATGGTCCAGAAAAAACCAATTTGGAATTACTCACAAAAAAACTTAATTTGGGCAATAATATAATCTTTACAGGCAAAATAGAAAATAAATACCTTCCTCAGTTCTATGCCACTGCCGATTTGTTTGTAGGGCCATCTATAGTCACGAAAAGCGGCGACACAGAGGGGCTTGGAGTTGTTTTCCTTGAGGCCTTGGCGTCAGGAACCTGCGTGATAGGCAGCGATGTGGGAGGCATCCCGGACATAATAAAGCACAACAGGACAGGGATTCTTGTGAAGCAGAAAGATTCCAAGCAGCTGGCAGAGGCCATTATAAAATTGCTTTCCAACCAAAAATTAAGGAAAAATCTGGCAATAAACGGCCAAAAATATATTGAGCAAAACTACTCATGGGAACTGATAGGGAAAAAATTCAACGAGCTGATACAAAAAATAAAATGAAAAATGAAAGCATAATACTGAATGTTTACCCCGCAATTAAAAATTCCTTATTATTGGTAAGTTTTGATGAATTGAAATTCCCGGAAGATATAGATTTTGGAAGCATAAAGATTGTTGATAACACAAATAAAAAATTATTGTTCGATTTAATAGACAAAAAGAATTACATCCAAAAATTAAATTATTCCAGTAAAATAAACAAGAACCATATAGGCATAATATTAAACAGAAATAATGTAAAATACATAAAGATTGCTTATAATCTCTCCAAAAAACTGGGCAAATATGCAAGCCCAGAAGAAAACATCAAAATAAATGATAATTCCAGTCTTTCCATCTCGACAAAAGACATATCAATCTCATTCGAAAAAAGCGGCTATTCAATAGAAAAAATAAGAATCAATAAGAGTGAATACGGGCCTTTGCAATTAGTAACCTCTGGAGGAAACTTCTTTTTCCAGAAAAATATGGAGAATGCGGAATTTAATATCATTTCGGATTCCAGTATAATAAAAATACTTAAAATAAGCGGCTCAATGGCGGTTCTTGGCGATAAATGCGCCAAAGAGGGCTTTTTGCCAGTGGAAATTACATATTATTTTTGGAGCTCTGACGGAAAAAATATAATTGCAAAAGCCGAGATAGAGCTTAAATATGACGAGGCAACTGACTTAGACGGAAACAGGGCCGAATTTCTAAACCCCCAGATTTGGTACAGACTGGAAAATTTCAAGGAAAAATTATCTGCAAATAGCCTCTATGAAAATAATATGGGTGAAAGTGAGATAACAAC
>JAGVXR010000020.1 GCA_018303645.1 Candidatus Woesearchaeota archaeon | reverse complement strand
TTTTAATCTCATGGCTTCATATTCAAGGTCATCTTTTATTTCCTGAAGGTTGTGCGGGGCTTTTCTGCCAATATACCTGCTCAGCACCCTTACTTTTTTGCCAGACTTGAAGCTATGTTCTACATAGTAATACACCTGCTTCCCCACCTTCCGCTTCTTTAATGTCGCCATAATATTGTTTATACCTACTTTTTTATAAATCTTTCTATTTTTCACGAAAAGTAGGGGTAATGTTTTGTAAAGAGATTAGTGGATTTTTATTTTATTATTGTGGCAATAAAAGTCATTAACGTTAAACCCCAGATTGCTACAGTAAGCCAATACATACTTTTATTAGATTTCTCCATATTTTTGTTTAGATTAAAAATATGCGCACTTATGTTTGATAAAAACGCCGTGTCTGACATTTTAACACCTCCAAATTTTTAAAATTTTACTTTTTCTTCTCCTCGTCCTTCACTTCATAGTCGGCATCAACAACATTCTCGTCTTTTTCGTGAGGAGTGTTTGATTCCTCTCCGCTTTCTTCTGCGCCATGCCCTTTGTGCTCCTGCTGGTATTTTTGCCCTGCCTTCTGGTACAGTTCTGTCGACATTTTCTGCACAAGTTCATTGACTTCATCCACTTTTCTCTTGATTGCATCAACGTCTTTCTCAGCAGGCTTCAATAATTCCTTCAGCTCAAGGATTTTGCCTTTGACTTCTCCAATTTCCTTTTCAGGAACTTTCCCTTCCAAGTCCTTGAACAATTTTTCAGTTGCATAGACTAGATTGTCAGCTTGGTTTATTGTCTCAATCTCTTCCTTCTTTTTCTTGTCAATATCGGCAAACTCTTCAGCCTGCTTTTTCATCCTTTCAATTTCATCATCGCTAAGTTTCTGAGCTGCAGTAATCCTTATGCTCTGCTCTTTTCCTGTGCCCAAGTCCTTTGCATTAACATGGAGAATTCCGTTAGCGTCAATGTCAAAAGTCACTTCAATCTGCGGGATGCCTCTTGGAGCAGGAGGTATTCCGACAAGATCAAACTGCCCAAGCACTTTGTTGTCAGCAAACATAGGACGCTCGCCCTGCCCGACCCTTATTGTAACAGCAGTCTGGTTGTCAGCTGCTGTGCTGAATACCTGCTGTTTTTTTGTCGGAACTGTTGTGTTTCTTTCGATTAATTTTGTGAAAACCCCTCCAAGAGTTTCAATTCCAAGGCTTAATGGCGTTACGTCAAGCAATAAAATGTCCTTTACTTCGCCTGCAAGCACTCCGGCCTGCACAGCAGCTCCCATTGCAACACATTCCATAGGGTCAACTCCCCTTTCAGCCTGCTTGCCTATGGAGTCCTCAACAAATTTTCTCACAATCGGCATGCGAGTCGGCCCGCCTACAAGTATAATCTTGTTAATCTGGTTAACAGATACTTTGGCATCCTTTATCGCCTGCTCAGTTGGGTGCCTGCACCTTTTTATTATAGGCTCAATCAACTGCTCGAGCTTCGCTCTTGTCAGTTTCATCTGCAGGTGCTTCGGCCCATCGTTTGTTGCAGTTATAAAAGGCAGATTGATGTCGGTTTCAAAAACAGTTGACAATTCAATTTTGGCTTTTTCAGCAGACTCTCTCAGCCTTTGCATTGCGGTTTTGTCTTTGGATAAATCAATGCCTTCTGTTTTTTTGAATTCAGAGGCAAGGTAGTCAATCAAAGACTGGTCCATGTCTGTACCGCCAAGCTGCGTGTCCCCGGATGTTGAAAGCACCTGGAAAACTCCGCCGCCAAATTCCATAATTGTTACATCAAGAGTTCCGCCACCTAAGTCAAATACAAGAATTTTAAGCTCCTTGTCCTGCTTGTCAATTCCGTAAGCCATTGAGGCGGCAGTAGGCTCGTTGACAATCCTTACAACTTCAAGCCCTGCAATCTCCCCTGCGTCTTTTGTTGCCTGCCTCTGGTTGTCGTCGAAATAGGCTGGAACAGTGATGACAGCCTTGTTTATTTTTTCTCCTAGAAATTCCTCTGCGTCCTTTTTTATTTTTTGAAGAATAAAGGCTGATATCTGCTGAGGAGTGTATTCTTTGCCCCCTATATCATACTTATGGCTTGTTCCCATCTTTCGCTTTGCAGCCATGATTGTTTTTTCTGGATTAGACACAGCCTGCCTTCTTGCCGGCTCCCCAACCAGAACTTGGCTTCCCGTAAGCAGTTGTTCCCTCTGCGCTTGGGATTATTGTCGGCTTGCCGCCTATCAATGCAGCAGCAGCGCTGTTGCTCGTTCCCAAGTCAATTCCGATTATTTTTTCCTTTGCCATTTTAATTGTCCTCCTTGATTGTTATTTTTTATTTTTGTTTTAATCTTTTAATCTGTTCGCTTCGCTCACAACATCTTGGCAGTGGCATGCGAGGCTCGCGACGAGACTCGCTCGCCAGTCACTCGGCATTCTGCTGTGGAAGTCACTTATTTTGCGCTTCCCCTCGGTGCCGATTTATTCACGACATTCAGGCTTGCTTTCCTGAGCTGGGTTCCCTTTCCACCTTAGCAGATGCTGGGAAGCGATGTGATTTTTGAATTGTTTTTATTGCGATTGAAATTGGATTTTTTACTTTCCGCTTACCTTTACCTTGCTGAACCTTAAAACCTTGTCATTCAGCATGTATCCTTTCTGGAACTCCTCAAGTATTGTGCCCTCGGGCTTGTCTGATTCCTCTTTCATCAAAACCTCGTGCTTGTAGGGGTCGAATTTTTCATTGTCTGTTTTTATCGGCTTAAGCCCTTCTGCCTCGAGTACAGAGTGAAACTGCGCGAAAATAATTTTGATGCCTTCAACAAACTTTTCCTTGTCATTTGTGTTCTTTAATGCAATTTCAAAACTGTCAAGCACAGACAGCATCTGCGCAACAACATCTGCGTGGGCAAACTTGACGAATTCTATTTTTTCTTTATCAACCCTTTTTTTGTAATTCTCAAACTCTGCCTGCAGCCTTTTTAGCGTGTCTGTCAATTCGTCTATTGTCTTTTGCTTTTCTTCCAACTGCTTTTGGAAAGCGTCTTTTGCATCATGCTTTTTCGCCTCTTCAGGCTTTTTTCCCTTTGGCTCTTCCTTTTTTGATTCCATTTCAGTTTATGTAATTTGTATTCTTCCTGTCAATTCCCTTGACAAATTCTATATTAACATCCGCAGGCTGCTCAAATCCAGCGCTTGGGTAAGTCAAATTTGGCATGAATTTTGCCATGTTTGTTGCAAGCTGCGTTGCGACATGCTTTTCACCAAAGTAATGATGGCTCATCTCAAAGACAAGCTGCCTTGTCTGCCCTTCATCAAAAGAGCCGATTGAGTGAATGTACTCATGGAGCATGATATGGAATAGGTAATAGTTATACAAGCTGGGGTTTGTCTGCAATATCCTTGCCAAAGGCTTTTTGTTGATTATTATCGTGTTTGCATCAAGGGAATAAAAAGCTCCAATAAAACCTTGGCTGTGCGCGCCTAAATCGATTACTCCAACCATTAACCCTGCCTGCTCCAAGTCAAGGTACTCCCTAACCATCTCTTTCACTATTTCGAATATGTCAGCGATTGTTTTTGCGCTTTTTATGCCTTTTTCGTAATCCATTTGTCAAAGTTTAACAAACTCTAAGCTTGGATATTGGTTGACTTAAAGTCAACGAGATGTAGGTAATATCAACTAGTATATAAATATTTCGGCAAAGATTTATATATAAGCAGTTTATAAGGGATTATATGGTATTCATAAGGCAGAGAATAACTATAGTAAACATCAGGAAGCCGGCAGAGCGTAATGTAAACCAGGAACTGCAATGGCTGGGCAGTTCCCTTGGCTTGTTTAACCTTCGCGACAAGGACAAGAGCACTTTCAGGGTATTCATAGAGCTATTGAAATCTGCCAAAAAACATGAAACCCTGACAAGCGACGAGCTGGCAGCAAGGCTTGATTTGTCAAGAGGCACAATCATACACCATATCAACAAGCTGATAGAACATGGGTTGGTAATACACGAAGGCAATAGGTACATATTGAGGGTTGACAACCTAAAAAACCTGATAGAAGAGCTCGAAAAGGACCTGAGAAGGGCTTGTGATGATTTAAAGGATGTTGCAAAGGAGATTGATGAGAGATTGGGGCTTTAGCTAAAAAACAGAAACATTTTTATATGAGTACTCATTATATGTACATATGACAAGTACAAACATATCAATCAAGAAGGAAGCCTATGAATTTTTAAAAAATTTAAAGACTGCTGAGAGGAGCTTTTCAGATGTAATTTTAAGCTTTAAGAATGAGCATAAGGATGTAATGAGATTTTTCGGCGTATTGAAAAATATTGATTGGGACGAAAAAGAGAAAAATATGCAGCATTTTAGGGATTCTTTCAATAAGAGATTAGAATGATAGGATTGGACACAAGCGCGATAATTGACATATTCAGGGGAGATGAAAAAATAAAGCAATTTCTTGAAAATAACAAAGAGCCATTGGCTGCGACCATAATGAGCTATTTGGAGCTGTTTTTTGGCTTAGACCCTAAAAATCCCAAGCATAAGGAAGAAGGCAGCTATTACGGTGAATTATTCAAAACCGCCTATAACCTGGGCTTGACTAAAGATGCATGCGAAGAAGCCTCAAAAATATTTTGGAGCCTGAAAAGAGAGGGCAAATCTATAGAACAATTTGATTGTGTTATAGCAGCAATATTTATTACAAACGGGATTAACAAAATCTTAACAAGAAATTCAAGGCACTTTGACAAGATTAAGGGGCTGGAAGTGTTAAGCTATTGAAATAGTCTGAAATCCTGTAGCAAAGGAGATTGATGAGAGATTGGGGCTTTAGTGTTTTAATTTTATAATAGTAAATTATATATACAAGTTACCTGAGTTTTAAAGCCATGAAAAAAGGCGCTTTATTTTTATTAGTATCGTTGCTGATTCTTCCTGTTTCATTGGCGGATATATCAATCCAGACAGAGCAAAACACCTACAATCTTGGAAATAAGATAAGAGTTTCTGCTTCCGTGCTTCAGCCCAATAGTTTTGAGGGATTGTTCAAGCTGACCCTTAACTGCGGCACTTACAATCTGCAGTACTTCCTTACTCCGATAAGCCTTGAGGCAAACTTTAGGAGCGCTGTAGATGTCCCTGAAGTGGTCGCAACTTCTTCAATGCTTGGCGATTGCACTGTCATAGGCAATCTGCTGACAAACGACAATCTTGTAATAGAAGAAAAGAACTCAAACAATTTTGCTGTTACAAACCAGTTGGATGTGCTTCCGGTTAACCGCAGGATAACTGCATTGCCAGGCGATGCAATACAGGTTACAGGAGTGGTAAATGAAGCCTATGGCAACAATGTTTTAAAGGCTTCAGCAAAAATCACGCTGGACAGCAACTCATATGTAATAGACGCAATCGATGGAAAATTCAACCTTACCCTGCAATTAAATAAAAACATCAAATCAGGCAGGCACATCATAGAAATAAGCGCTTTAGATTCCAAAAACAATGCTGGCAGCGCTGAAGTTGAGCTGGAAATAACAGCAGTGCCTACTTATATACAGATGGATTTAAGCGGCAATCAGATATTGCCAGGCTCAAAAATTGGAATTACAGCTTCTTTATATGATCAGGCTGATGACCTGATAAATGCGTCCATTGACCTGGAACTTACAGCTCCCAATAAGGAAAAAGTGTTCAGAAAAACCGCGCAAAGCAATGAAAAGCTGGATTACGAGTTCAGCCAGTATGCAGAGCCCGGCATTTATTTATTGATAAGCTCTTACAATAGTTTATTGGCGCAGTCCCAGTTAAATGTGACTGCAATCAGGGAAGTCAAAATAAAATACGAGAATGAGGGCGTTTTTATAGAGAACATCGGCAACGTTCCTTTTGAGGACGAACTCACTTTTATCCTTGAAAGCAAGCAGAAAAAATACCCAATACTAAAAAAAATTAGTGTGGAGCCGGGAAAGCTTCTCAGCATTGACTTGTCAAAGGAAGTGCCGCTTGGCATTTATGACATAAAGCTTCCGATGAAGGAGGGCCTGGAGCCCGTAAGGGAGAAAGTAGGGGAAATCATTCAAAGTGCGGCAGAGTCTGCGCAGGAAAGCTTAATCAATTTGCTGCCGGAAAATGAGAACCTGCTGGCATCCGATGTTGAGATCCACGACAACAGGCCATTATACAAAAAATTTACAGGCTCGTTATCCTCTCTTGGCGGAACATTGGTCGGCGCTGACGGATTGCTTGCAAAAAACCCGTTATTGGCGCCTGCTATTCTGATTGCAATTGTCCTAATTATAGTATTCCGCTACGGCAGAAAGCCAATAATTAGGCTGATTAAAGGTAAGAAGGATGACGACAATAAAGAGAATCAGAACTAGCCTGCTCTTTTTCTTTGTAAATGACTCAGGTTTCGCCAAGGGTTTCGTCCAGCAAATCTTGGGATGTCTTGAGCAAGCCTACAGAGCCCTCCTTGGAGCAATAGGGGCATCTTGGCGGTGTTTTTTCCTTTCTGAATTTAAAGCCGCATTTGCGGCACTCTAATTCCATCATAACACTACCTTGCAGTAGGGAGTATATAAATTTTGCGGGAAATGAAAATAATTAAAATCACAACATTATAAAAATATTCAATTAAAAAATCAAAATAAAAAAACGAGAGCGACTTCTTGAAGCACTAGTGATTGAAGTAATCCGCTTCCGCTTCTTTGCCTTTATGCAGTTATTGCGGGGCACCCATTATTGTTAAGAAGGCGCATGGGTCGCTGGATTTTTGAATTATTTTTATTCGCCAATGGAAAATCATAATACATAAATTAACAACAAAAAACCACAAAAACCAAAAGGTTTAAAAAGAGCCTTGTTTACCTTTGGTTTATGATAGCACAAAATATACGGAACATTGCAATCGCTTCTATTATAGCTGTCATTATCATTATTTAATAAGCCCCAAGCTGAATATTCTGAGGGGCTTGGCAAGTGCTTGAGTTCGGAATATTCTAAGGTGTTTAATATGGAAAGCAAACAGTTAAAATTGCATGAACAGTATTTAGGAAATGTCGTACTAGGTTCAGGACCAGCAGTTTTGATATATGATACTACACTTAGAGATGGAAACCAGTCAAAACTAATTTCGTGGTCTGTTGAGGATAAGCTCTATATTGCAAGAAGGTTAGCTGAGTTGGGCGTGGATTATATTGAAGGAGGGTATGCTGGGGCGAATCCTAAAGACGATGATTTCTTTAAGCAAGCGAGAAATAACAACTATAGAAATGCAAGGATAGCTGCATTCGGTTCAACATGCAGGCCACAACACTCAAAAGACCCAAGTGGTGATGGGCTGATAAGGAAGCTTCTTGAAGCAGAAACACCCACAGTAACAATATTTGGAAAGAGTTCTGTATCACATGTGAAATATGCGCTCCGGACTGATAGGCGGACTAATTTGAGGATGATTAAAAAGTCGGTTGCTTATTTAGCAAAAGAAGGCAAAGAAGTAATTTATGATGCGGAGCATTTTTTTAGAGGTTTTAAGGAGAATTCTCACTATGCACTTAAGACACTCGAAGCTGCTTTGGACGGAGGAGCGGATTTTATTGTTTTGTGCGACACGAATGGATGGTCAACCCCATTTGAGGTTTATAAAATAGTTCACCATGTAAAACATGAGTTAAAGGGAACAGGAGTGGAACTTGGAATTCACACCCATAATGACAGGGGTTTAGCTCAAGCGAACACTCTTGCAGCTGTAAAGGCGGGTGCTCGAATGGTGCAGGGCACGATGAATGGTTTTGGGGAGCGGGTAGGAAATGACGACGTGCTGATGGCGATAGCAAACTTGTATCTTCAAGGTTATACGTTTAATGAAAATTTAAATTCAAGGCTTCAAGATTTAACCAGCACTTCTATAGAGGCTTATGATAGAGCCAATCTCGAGCCTGTTACCACCAAACCATTTTTTGGCGGTACTGCATTTTCACACAAAGGAGGGGGTCATGTTTCTGCTGTTAATCGAAATGCAGGATTATATGAAGGAATAGAGCCGGAAACTTTTGGGAATGAGAGAAGAATTGTTATGTCTGATTACGGAGGCAGGGCTAATATAATTTATTTACTAAGGCACTATGGAATGCCTGACGACCATCCAAAAATTAATGAAATGATCTCAACTATTAAGAGTAGGGAAAGTGTAGGTTATGTATATGAAGGTGCTGACGCTTCTCTCGAATTACTTATAAGGAGAATCATGGGCGAACCTGTAGATGTATTTACACTCAATGGTTTAAATGTGGTTACCAAACGAGATAGTGGCGGTAGAGAAGAAAATTACGCTGTGCTTCATTTAACTGTCAATGATTCAAGAATTCGTCCATCAAAGGCGTATGGAGATGGGCCTGTAAATGCCATGGACATAGCATTGAGGAAAGCCTTGAGAGGAAGATTTCCTGAGTTAGATGAGCTTGTCTTGGATGATTACAAAGTCAGGGCAATTTCAAATGGAACTCAAGGTACTGCATCAAGTGTTAGAGTTTTTATAGAATCACAATTTAGGGATAGAAGATTTGGAACTGTTGGAGTTGGTCCAAATCAGAATGTCGCAGGGTGGGAAGCTTTGGCGGATAGTTACACATACGGAATATTACTTGCGAGAAAAAATAAAGAAGTTGCTATCTCAATTCCCCTGCCTGTCATGCGCCCTTAAGCTAGGCCTTACTTTCTCGTAGCCCTTGCCTTTGCCCATTAAGCCCCTTCCTCTTTTGCCGGCGCTTGTCAGCCCCCTGTAAACTCTTCCTTTGTGTTGCGGCTCTGCAATCCAGCTTATTCTGGGGTCTGCAAGAATCTGCGGATGGGATTTGTCAACAAGAACAACCTCATACCAGTAATGCAAGCCATCCTGCCCTACATAGTAGCTGTTTAGCACTTCGCAATTTGGATATTTTTTGGCTGCCCTTTGCTCAGCAACTGTCTGGTAATTCATTGTTAAGTCTTTCCTTCTGGACATTGCTTTTGGACGCCTGGGATGCCTTATTTTTGGGCGCTGCCTGCCTCCCCTGTTAACGCGCTGCCTTACCATAACATAGCCTTGCTTTGCCTTATAACCCAAAGAACGAGCGCTATCAAGCCTTGTGGGCCTTTCAATCCTTATAGTTGCTGGCTCCTGGCGCCATTTTATGAGACGCTGCTGCCATAGCTGCCCAAGCCCTTCTTTCGGCTTGTTCCAAGCCTCTCTAATGTATTGGTACATTCCCATTTTAAGCTTCCATTCAATCTGTCAAAGTAAGATTCTGGTAAGCAACTACCAACATCTCTTACAAAGATTTGGAATTTTTGGTGGTTTATAAAAGTATTGGAAGATATTTGACAACCTCAGCATAGTTAAATTTAAAAGATAATTAAAATACCAAATGCAAAATGTCGCTGGACAAGGAAGTAGCTGAAAAATTTATGGAATTGGAAGAAAAGCACAAAGAAGGATACAACAAATTGATACCCTATCAAGTGGCACTTAAAGGAATTTCTAATTTGAAAGATAAATACAAAATATCATCAAAATCAAAAGATCACACCAGTATTACAATAAGGCAAAAACAGCTTGCTGGATTATCAGGAATACTACTAAAGCATCTCGAAAATTGGAATGGTTATTCTTATTTTCTTTTTGGGGATGTTTATAAGGATGCAAAGAAGAGAAGCAAAGAAATAGACAAAAAAGCAAAGATATCTGAAGGTTTCACAAAAAACAGGATAAGCTCTATAATAAGTGAACTGTGCAGGACTCATACGCAAAATGGGTGTGAATTTGAATTCAAGGGCGCGGTTCACTACATAAAGAATGGTAAGTGCGAGTATGGTGTCCCTTATTATAGGTTGTCAGGCTTAACCTAACAGGTTTCCCACTCAACCCAAATCTTTTTATACAATTATCAATTATTCTGACTAAAATGCCAACCGACAATTCCAACATGCTCAAAGTCATTGAGGATTTCCCTTTGCAGTGCAGGACAGCACTAGAGCTGCCCAAGGGAATGACTGTTTCCGGAAAAGTTGACAAGATTGTTGTGGCTGGAATGGGCGGCTCCGCTGTCGGCGGAGATTTACTGAAGATTTACACGCACGATTCAAAAGTGCCTGTTTTTGTCATTAGAGACTATAAAGTCCCTAATTTTATTGATGAAAACACATTGGTTTTTGCTGTTTCATACTCAGGCAACACAGAAGAGACGTTGTCGGCTTTTGAAGATGCGCAAAGAAAAAAGGCAAAGATTGTTGCAGTTACATCGGGCGGGCAGCTTGCAGTAATGGCTAAGAAAGTCATTAAGATTCCAAGTGGTTTGCAGCCAAGGGCGGCATTGGGCTATACATTCTTTCCAGTTTTGGGGGTTTTGGCCAATTCAGGAATTGTTGATGTGAAGGGCAAGGAAATCGAGGAAATGCTCGATATTCTGTCCAAAACAGATGAATTCAAGGCAGTCGGAGAAAGGATTGCTAAAAAAATTGGATTAAGAACGCCAATAATTTACGCCTCTGAATTATTAGGAGCAGTTGCCTACAGGTGGAAAACTCAGTTTAATGAAAACAGCAAGGCTGCTGCCTTTTACCATGCATTTTCAGAGATGAACCACAATGAGATAGCTGGCTACCAGAGCATTAACAAAAATGATTTTGTTGCAATTTTCATAAGGGACAAAAATGACAATGAAAGGGTAAAGAAAAGGATGGACATAACAAAGGAAATTATCTCAAGCAGGGTTGATGTTGAAGAGGTTTTTACAAGAGGTGAGCATCTGCTCTCAAGGATTTTTTCAGGAGTTTACTATGGCGACTTTGCTTCTTACTATCTTGCCTTGGCAAACAGGGTTGACCCGACTCCTGTAACTGTCATTGAGAATTTGAAGAAGAAGCTGAAATAACGCAAATTCGCCGCTCGGGCTTATCTGCGGGCTAAAGCCTCGCAGTATTTCGCCCTCACAAATATAGGCGAATTTGCGGGATTGAAAATTGTCGGACTAAAGTCCGAGGTATTATACCGACAATTTCCAATAAAATATTATTTCTTTTT
>JAGVXR010000018.1 GCA_018303645.1 Candidatus Woesearchaeota archaeon | reverse complement strand
CGAGCTCAATAAGAGGGGCTACAAGATTTTTCTGCATCCGGGCTCGCTGAGGGGCACGATTGCCTACGCTTTGATAAGGGAAAGCGGATTTGAAAAAAAAGATGTAATGCTCGACCCATTTTCAAGGGATGGCGTAATTGCAATAGAGGCTGCGTTCTATGCTGCTGGATTTGCCTGCAATTATTATAAAAAGGACAAATTTGCATTTTTGAAATTAAAGCTTGAGATTGATTTCGAGAAGCTATTCAGGGATGCTGACAAAAAAATAAAGAAGCCAAAGGGAGACATATATGCATATGACCACATATTCAAGTACGTTGATTATTCGAGAAAGAATTCAAAGATTGCAGGCATTGATAAGCAGATAAATTTCAGCAGGGTTGAGCTGGGGTGGCTTGATATAAAGTTCAAGAAAGAAAGTGTAGACAGGATTGTAACAAGCCTGCCTGCATCAAAAAACGCCAATTTGGACAAGATTTACAATGAGTTTTTCTACCAGTCAGAATACATATTGAAAAAAAATGGAGCTATCACTGTTATTTCCAGAATCCCTGACTTTGTGAGAATGCATGCGGAAAAGCATAACTTTGCTGTTTTAAGGGAAAAAGATGTCTGGAGCGGCGAACAGCCGCTGAGGATATTAACTTTCAAAAAGAAAAATATATAAACATAGGATTTAATTCATTAAACTGGTTTATTATGGAAAAAAAGAGGCGTACGAGCATCTTTGAGAAGCTGCTCCTGGTGGTTGGGTTTCTGGTTCTTATCATCGGGTACTTTTTCATCAACAGGGTTTTTGTGCTTGAAGGGTACAAAGTGACATGGGGCTTTTTGCAGACTGTATTTTTATGGCTCCTGATGGTTATATTTATAATATTGCTGGCTATAGGCGAGGATATAAAAGAGGGCATTTTGCTTGAGCAGCTTGATGAGATAAGGCAGCTTAAAGAGGCTTTTTTAAAGAGGAAAAACAGATAATTTTATATACATACTTTCTATACTATTTGCTGGCAGGGTTAGTACTTAGCTTCGATGTTTATTCATTGAGGAAAGTCCACCCACCCAACCGCAGAGGCATGCGAGTGAGCTTCGTTCATGAAGCGAACTCGCTCACAGGTCACACGGTTGACGCTTTGGGCGACAGTGGCATGGCGAGCGAGTCTCTTCGCGAGCCTCGCAAGTCACTGCTTCGCGAAAGTCCCCCTTGTAGCCACTCATGAAAATGAGTTCCAGTAATGGAAGGCAACCACTCAGAAACGAGACCGCTGTAATTAAGGATGAAATTTGTGAAGATTCCTGCGAGGGAATCAAGCTAACCAATCGACGTTTTTGCAGCATGGATGAAACGGTGAGCCCTGGCTGGTGCAAGTCTTTAACGACGCTTAGTTTAATGCTAAGGCAGGCTATCGTGATTGATAATAATCACATTCAGGGCCTGACAAAAGGTGGCTTATTCTGGCCCTGCCTATTAGATTAATGAAGTTAAAATAAACCAAAATGGCACAAGACAGGATTTCTATGCCTTCCGGAATGGGAGGCTTGGTAAGGTACTTTGACGAGTACAAAAGCAAGATTAAGTTCAAGCCCGGGCACATAATCGTGCTTTGCGTTGTTGTCATCATAATTATGGTGTTTCTCTACTCATATGGCAACAGGCTGCTGGGGATAAGGTGAGCTTATGCTTGGAATGAACCCAAGGGAGATGCAGAAGGCAATGAAAAGGCTGGGCATTAAGCAGGAAGAGATTGATGCAAAAGAGGTTGTAATAAAGACGCCAGGCAGGGACTTGGTAATCAAAAATCCGCATGTAAGCAGGATTAACATGATGGGGCAGGAAACTATCCAGATTATAGGTGATATCACTGAAGTTGATAAAGATGAAATCCTAGAGATAGATGAAGATGACATAGCAACGGTGATGGAACAAACAAATTGCGGCAAAGAAGAGGCTTTGGAGGCTTTGCAGACAAGCAATGGGAATCTGGCAGAAGCCATATTAAAAATACAAAATAAATAATTCTTTATTAAGGTTTTATGAAAGAGTCGTTTGATAATGCGGTTCAGGAGTTAAAGAGAGTCGACCATTTGTTCTGGGTGAGCTTGAAATACACAAGGACGGTTGACGTAATCAAGCATGTCATTGAAAGGCTGATCAGCTGCATAGGCTTTGGCTTGGAAGCCCTGCTCAAGTACGCAAAAGAAAAAAAACTGGTGGCGAATATACCTGTAAATGAGGGGTTGAGATGCGACTTGCTTAAAAAAACATTTCCGGACAACACTGAATTGATTGATTACATCAATTTCTATTTGAGGCTGAGGAAACTGGACAAGGCAGAGTACAAAAAAAGGGAGGAATTCAGGAGGCATGTCACCATGATTGCAACAATTGACAAAGGCGAGATTGTTGAAGTCAGCATAGATGTCTTGAAAGAATACTATGAAAATACAAGAAATTTCATTTCTTTTGTGAAAAAAATAATTAATGAAGAGAAGGAAGATGCATGATATGTGAGCGAAGCTCACTTGCTTTAAAAATGCGCAATTTGATAGATAGGCTTGAAAAAAAAGGATGGAGTAAGAAAGAGATTATAAATGCGGTAGATATCATAAAAAAGGCAAAACACAGCAAAACAGCAGGAAATTTATTTCTTGAAAAGCGCATTTACTGGATTTTGCTTATTATTATAATGGCTGCGAACTTCGCAATTTCCGTTGCATTGGTTCCCTTATTGGTGGCTTTGAAGGGAGTGTTCCTGTATTTTGTGATAATCATATTGGGAACTGTTTTTGGGCTGCTGTTTGAGCTTGTGATAAGAAGCATAGAGCACCTTGAAAAAAAGCACCATCAATTGCTGGCAATCTTCATTCCCGCAGCTGCAGTGGCAAATGCCATTGTAATATCAAAAATCTCAAACAACTTGGCTTTGATGCTGGGTTTTGATAATATCCATAATGCAATAGTTGTTGCAACAGTATATGCCGTCTCCTTTGTCCTGCCGTATATTGCCTATAGGTATATTTTTAAGATTGGGTATTATGCAAAAGGATAGCTATTTTTTCCTGAATCCCAATGCGCATGAGTTGATGCAGAATCTCCTGCCGGTTTCTGTCGGGCCGTCATCAAATACATGCCCAAGATGCCCATGGCATTTCCTGCACACAACTTCTGTCCGCATCATGCCGTGGGAAAAGTCTTTCCTTAATTCTATATTTTCAGTATTTATTGGCTTGTCAAAGCTGGGCCATCCCGTGCCGGAGTCAAATTTTGTTTCAGAGGAGAACAATTCAGCTCCGCACCCTGCGCAGACATAATTTCCTTTTTCCTTGCTTTTGTAATATTTGCCGGTGAAAGCCGGCTCTGTGTCTTTCTCTCTCAGGACATGGTATTGCTCTGGCGTTAGTTTTTTCTTCCACTCTTGCTCTGATTTTGGGATTTGGGACATTTTATAAAGGACCGCGGGCGAGAATCGAACTCGCGCCAAGCGGGTTATGCGTTGTTTGACAACTCCACAGCCGCTTATTCTACCATTAAACTACCGCAGTCATAACTAATTGGATTACAAAATATCTTATAAATGTTGTGGAAAAAATCGCAATAAGATTTATAAGCATAAAACAGTTCATTGAATAGCTTTTGGGGCAACTTGGGAGGTAATGGCGCTTAGGCGCACATTATCATCAAAGAATCCTTGAGATTCCAAAAAACCCAAGCCTAGACGAAAAGCAAAAAAAGAGCAACCATAAAAAATTCTTGAGAATTTTCTGGCTGTTTGGAATTTAAAAAATTCCAAAAGCTTTTTAAATAGCCATATTATCCCCTTCCCTATAGCCCGAGTTCGTCAGAGCGCTTTAGGGTTAGCGAATTTATTCGTTAATTACGCTTAATTCTCGGTGCGGTATTTATCATTAATGTAATAAATTGGCGAGGCGGAGCGTATGGCAGAGAGCGACGCCGAGCGCAAGAATATGTCCCGAAGGGACTGATTGAAAATATAAATAAATTCATTAAAAACTCCAATTAAAATGCCAGAAGAGCAAAAGCAGGAACTTAAGTATTTCGTAAGGATTGCAAACACCGATCTAGATGGAAACAAGCTGGTGCACAATTCTCTTACAAAAATCAAGGGCATCAATTTCATGTTCTCGAATGCCATTTGCAGCGTTGCAGGCATTGAAAAAACAAAAAAGACAGGCTATCTTACAGAAGATGAGGCTGCAAAAATAGATGATATCATAAAAGAGCCTTCAAAATTCAGGATTCCTGAGTGGCTGTTCAACAGGAAAAGGGATCCGGAAGACGGAACAAACAAGCACTTAAACGGAACAAACTTGACTTTTACGCAGGAAAATGACATCAAGATGATGAAAAAGATAAAATCCTACAAGGGAGTGAGGCATATACTTGGGCTTCCTGTCCGTGGGCAAAGGACAAGGTCAAACTTCAGGAGAAACAAGGGCAAAGTTATGGGTGTCAAAAGAAAAGAAGGCTCAAGGGCAGGAAGGGTTTAACAATGGGAGATCCAAAAAGGCAAAGGAAAAAATTCTCAACGCCGTCTCATCCGTGGCAGAAAGAAAGGATAGAAGAAGAGAAGAAGATATTGAAAGAGTATGGGCTGAGGAGAAAGTATGAAGTCTGGAAAATGGACTCCCTGCTTAAGAAGTTCCTTCACAGGGCAAAGACAATAATCGGGGAGAGAACATCACAATCAGAAATTGAAAAAAAGCAGCTGCTCCAAAGGCTTTACATGCTTGGATTGCTGAAAAAAGACTCAAAGGTCGAGGATGTGCTGAACCTCAGGCTGAAAAATATTTTGGAAAGAAGACTGCAGACACTGGTGTGCAAGAAGCAGCTGGCAAAGACCATGCGGCAGGCAAGGCAGTTTATCACGCACGAGCATGTAGCGGTTGGCAGCAGGAAGATAACAACCCCTTCTTATCTTGTTTCGATTGAGGAAGAGCCAAAAATCAGAATGGTGCATTCAATAAGCTTGGCAAACGAGGTTAAAGAGCAAAAAGCAGAGGCAAAGTAAAAAATGGAGCAAAGGCAGCAAAGGTGGGGAATAGCGCACATATACGCATCATACAACAATACAATCATCCATATCACAGACATAACCGGCACAGAGACGCTTGCAGTAGGCTCAGGCGGCATGGTTGTTAAAAGCGACAGGATGGAAGGCTCGCCAACAGCTGCGATGATAGCCGCAAAAAAAGCTGCTGAAATAGCAATATACAAAGGGATTACAGGAATTCATGTAAAGATAAAGGCTCCGGGAGGGCATAACGGGCCTACAAGCCCCGGGCCTGGAGCGCAGGCTGCAATAAGGGCATTGTCAAGAATGGGCTTGAGGATAGGCATTATAGAAGAGGTGACTCCGTTGCCGCATGACGGGTGCAGGAAAAAAGGCGGCAGAAGGGGAAGGAGGGTTTAGGCTATGGAAATAAGGATTTTAGAAAACAATAAGGAGCAGGGAAAGCTTTCTTTTATTTTGAAAGACTCAGATCATGTATATGCAAATACACTAAGGCGCCTTATGATAGATGAAGTGCCTACAATGGCCATTGAGGATGTTGAATTCAGCAAGAACAATTCAATACTTTATGATGAGGTCGTTGCCCACAGGCTCGGCTTGCTTCCTTTAAAGACTGACTTGAAATCCTACAATCTGCCGGATAAGTGCAAATGCGAAAGCAAAGGCTGCAACCGCTGCAGCTTAAAGATGGTGCTGCGGGCTTCAAAGACAGGCAATGTTTATGCCTCAGAGATAAAAAGCAAGGATCCTGCTGTCAAGCCGGTTTACGGCGACACGCCGATTGTCAAGCTGCTGAAAGGGCAGTCTTTGGAGCTGGAAGCTACAGCAGTGCTTGGCAATGGCAGGCAGCACACAAAATGGAGCCCGTGCCATGTCTACTACAAATACAGGCCCATTGTAGAGATTACAGGCGATGTCAAAAATCCCGAAGCCATAATAGAAGTGGACCACAACAATATTTTCGAGATAAAAGACAGGAAGCTGGTGATAAACAAGGACAGGGTGCTTGACTGCGACTTGTCGCTGGATTTTTCAGAGATAGACAAAAACGTGAAAGTCACTGCCAGCAGCACAGACTTTGTTTTTTACGTAGAGTCATTCGGCCAGTTGAGCTGCAAGGACATTATCAACAATGCCATAGACATTTTTGACGAGCAGCTTGACGAGCTTGTAGAGGAATTGAAGAAGGCTAAATGAACCCCCTTATAACGCGGGGGTGGCGGAGCTTGGTCAAACGTGCTAGCTTGAGGGGCTAGTCCCTTAGTGGGTGCGCGTGTTCAAATCACGTCCCCCGCATCATTCCAATAAAAAATATCAAAAATAAAATGAAAAGAACAGGGCCATCAAACCAGATTTTGCAGAGCGTAATTAGGGAGCTCAGGAAAAGAAGCAGTGAGCGCTCCATAAATTTGTGGAAGAGGGTTGCGAATGACTTGGAGAAGCCCACAAGGCAAAGAAGGGTTGTAAATTTGTCAAGCATAAGCAGGTACACAAAGGAAAATGAAGTTATTGTAGTGCCGGGGAAAGTCCTTGGAGCAGGCGATTTAGAGCATAAACTCATAATTTCAGCATTCCAGTTTTCAAATGGTGCAAAGGAAAAGATAGAGAAAGTTGGAGCTAAAATCATTCCATTGCTGGAATTAAGCAAGGAAAACCCGAGTGGAAAAGGTATAAGAATTATTGGATGAGCTAAAATGATTATAGACGCTAAAGATACAATTTTAGGAAGACTGGGCAGTTACGCAGCTAAGCAGGCTTTGCTGGGCAACAAAGTGGATATCATAAACTGCGAAGATGCTGTTGTAAGCGGGAAAAGGCATGCAATAATAGGTCAATATATAACAAGGGTTCACAGGAAAGCGCCTACAAAAGCCCCATTCTTTTACAGGAGGCCCGACATGTTTGTCAGAAGGGCTATAAGGGGAATGCTTCCTTTTAAAAAAGCCCGTGGAAGGGACACTTTCAGGAACATAATGTGTCATATCGGGGTGCCAGAAGGCCTGAAAAATGAGAAGGCATTTAGGATTGACGGGTCTGGAGCAGAAAAGCTGCACTCAACGGATTATTTAAAAGTTAAGGATATATGCAAGGCAACGGGCTTAAAATGAAAAATCTGCACACATCAGGAAAAAGGAAGACTGCAATTGCAAGGGCAACTTTAAAGCAGGGAAGCGGAATAGTGAGAATCAACAAGATACCTGTAAATTTGATAGGACAGAAAACATCCATGCTTAAACTGCTCGAGCCATTGATACTGGCTGGCGATGTGGCTGGCAAGGTTGATATTGACGTTAATGTTTCAGGCGGCGGAATAACAGGCCAGGCAGAAGCCTCAAGGCTGGCGATTGCAAAGGCATTGGTGAACTTTGCAAAAGGCGATAAATTGAAGGATGTGTTTTTGAATTACGACAGGAATCTTCTTGTCGCTGATGTAAGGAGGAAAGAGCCTGCAAAGCCAAACAGGCACGGGCAGGCAAGGGCAAAAGTTCAAAAGAGTTATCGTTAAGGAGGTCAAAATGATAATACCAATTCGTTGCTGGAGCTGCGGCAAGCCGATTGCGCATTTATGGGAGCAATTCCAGGAAAGAGCCGGCAAAGGTGAAGAAAGGAAAAAAATACTTGACGAGATTGGATTGCAGAGATACTGCTGCAGGGCAATGTTTTTGGGGCACGTTGACTTGATAGATACTGCAGCGCAGTTCAAGAAATTTTGATTTGTTTTTTATAATTCTTTTATTAGACTCAATAACCATTTCAAAAATAAATAATTTAAACAATCCAAGAGCTTCCTTTAGATGCAATCGCGATGAAGGAAACCTGCGTTTGCAGCACTGCTGGGTTCCCACATCATGAATGCAGTGACTGGGAAGCACGATTTTTTAAATTTAAAGTTATTAAACAATCAAATGAAGTTTATTATAGAACATCTTGAACCTGAACTTTATAAATGGTGTTTAATTGAGTACAGGCATATTTCTGAAATTGTTGACAAAGACGGTGCAATATTCACAAGCATTAACAAAAAAGATGCAAATAAATTAAAAAAATACGGAACTGTTTATGAAAAAAGCATTTCTGAACTTGGATTTGAGAGGATTTGTATTTTATCGCAATATGCTGGAAAAGCATTAACAGCAAAAGACCAAAGCAAATTCAAGTATTTTGTTTTCGGAGGCATTCTTGGCGACAGCCCTGCAAAAAATAGGACAAATATCTTAATTAAGAATCTAAAAAAACATAAAATAAAATTTGAATCGAGAAACCTTGGCAGAAAGCAGATGCCGACAGACACTGCTGTTTATGTTGCAAAAAGGATTTTAGGAGGAAAAAAATTAAGTGATTTCAAGTTTGTTGATGAATTGAAGATTGAAGTAAATGATAACGAAAGTGTAACTCTTCCTTTCAGGTATGTTGTTGATGGAAAAAAGTTGATAATTAATGAAAAGCTGGTTGAGTATTTGAGGAAGAGAAAAGAGTTTTAAAAATGAGAAAAATAATTTTATTCATTGCATCGAGTCTTGATGGATTCATCGCAAGAATAGATCAATCAATAGATTGGTTGTTCATGGACAATGATTATGGTTATAAAGAATTCTATAAATCTATAGATACTGTTTTAGTCGGGAACAAAACTTACCAAAAATCAAAGGAATTTGAAGAATATCCTTTCAAAGATAAGAAAGTTTTTGTCTTTACAAGAAGCAAAAATTTAAAAGATGAAAATGTTGATTTTGTATATGATGTTGCCAATTTTTCTAAAAAACTTATAAAACAAAGCGGAAAAAATATATGGCTTGTGGGAGGTGGAGAAATAGTTAAAATCTTTCTTGACAATTATTTGCTTGATGAAATAATAATTTCAGTTCACCCAAGAACCCCATTATTTGTTGGTACAAAAGAGACAAAATTGGAATTGACAAACCATAAAATTTTCGAAAATGGATTAGTGCAATTACATTATAAAGTAATTAGATAAATTGTATTATGCACAATCTTTAAAAATCACAATATAAAACTTTCTCATTATGGTAGATTTCAGGGAAATTGCCAGGAAATGGCAGAATAAGTGGGAAGAAAAGCAGATTTTCAAGGTAAAAGAAGACCCTAAAAAGAAGAAGTTCTATTGTTTGGAAATGTATCCTTACCCTTCCGAGCGTCTGCACATGGGGCATTTGAGAAATTACTCCATTGGAGACGCATTGGCAAGGTACAAGCGAATGCAGGGCTTTAATGTTCTTTATCCAATGGGCTATGATGCATTTGGGCTGCCTGCAGAAAATGCAGCAATAAAGCACGGCATCGACCCTGAAAAATGGACCATAACCAACATGAATACAATCAGGCAGCAGCAGAAAGAAATGGGCTTTTCTTATGATTGGGACAGGGAGATTGCAAGCCTGTGGCAAAATTACTATACATGGAACCAGTGGATTTTTTTGAAATTCTACGAAAAAGGGCTTGCATACAAGAAAAAGGCTGCTGTCAACTGGTGCCCCTCATGCAATACTGTACTTGCAAACGAGCAGGTTGTTGACGGAAAATGCTGGCGCTGCTCAACCGATGTGACTGAAACATTCCTCGAGCAGTGGTTTTTCAAAATAACGGATTAT
>JAGVXR010000069.1 GCA_018303645.1 Candidatus Woesearchaeota archaeon | reverse complement strand
TTCCTGTTGTAATTGACAATCACATCCGCGCCTTGTTTCGCAAGCTCTATAGCTATCGCCTTTCCAATGCCCCTGGAAGCGCCTGTAACCAATGCAATTCTTCCTGCAAGCACAATCCCTTTTTCATTAACCTGTTCTGCTTTTTTTGCAGTTACATATGTAATCTCAAGCGTGAAACCCTTGTCATCAGCTAACTGATTTTTGCTTCGAAGCTCCTCAAACAGCTTATTAGTGGCAAGAGTAATTAACAAATCCCTGTCACTCTCTTCTTTTTGTGAGGGATAATTGCCCCCTATCTCCGGCAGTATGCCTGCCTGCAGCCTTCTTACCCTCAAAAATTTCAGCCAGTCATCATACTTAACCTTGAATAATTTATAATAAGGATCTTCATACTTAAATTTCGCTTTCTTTAACGCTTCCAAATAAACCTCAATCGGTCTTGTGTCAGGAAACACAAATTTTCTCTGCGGCTCGCTCTTCTTTACGCGCTCATCAATATCAGCAGCGTAATCTGCAAACCTCTCGTCAGTCTTTACGATTTCAAGGGCAATGTCATGAACCCTCCTTACAGTATCGTCCACCATCAAAGCGCCTTCAGGCCTGCGCTCCCTTGTTATATTGCCGCTCTGGAAAGTGAATGTCCCGTTGTCTTTAAGCGAATTTGCAATGCCTTTGAATGTCTCCTCGATGTCCGGAATCAGATGAACGGTATTAGCTGAAATGACATGATCTGCTACTTTTTTTCCAATTGTCTCGGCAAGTGTCGCATACCCATACTTTTTCTTTTCCAGAAGGAAGCACTTTACATTTTGTTTTGAGCCGATCACCTCATATGCCTTGCCGAGCCATGCAGCCGAGTTGTCAACAAGCCAAAGATTTGCGTTGACTTTCAAACTATCCAGCAACCGCGATGCAGAAACGCCTGTGCCTGCGCCGAAATCAACCACAACATGCCCCTCTTTGATTTTCTGGCTTGTAATTTTAATTAACTCATCCAAAATGGCAATGTAATATTCAGCCTTTGAGACTGCATCGTGGTACGCTATAGCGCCCTTTGATATGGGCTTGTCGGGCTTCCATGGATTGTGCTCTGATGTTTGGCTCATTTTTATAAAATCACATTTGAATATTTTAATTTTTTAATCTCATTTTTGTTGTATCCTATTCCGTCAAGGATTTTTTCCGTATCCTGCCCGATTTTAGGGGCTATCGAGTACTTTAATTTTTTAAAACTCGAAAAAGCCACAGGCATAGCAACCTGTTTTATTCCATCAATATCTGCCAGCATCTTTTTGCTTTTGAAATAATCATCTTTGATTACTTCGCTTATTTTTCTAACAGGCTCGCAGCAAAAGTCGTGCTTATTATTCAGCCTTACCCATTCATCCATAGCCTTGCTTTTGAAAACAGCCTTCACTTCATTCATAACATCCCGGCTGCCATCAAATTGCCTGTGAATCAAGTCTTCTCTCCCAATGGCATTGCAAAAATTCACCCAAAATTTCTTTTCTATGGCCCCGAGGCTGGCGAATCTTCCGTCCTTTGTCCTGTAGACATTGTAGCACGGCTTGCTGCCTGACAAAATAGTGCCTGTATTCTCAGATACAGAGCGATATGCTACGTGCATTCCGATTACAGAGAGCGTTGCATCAAGCACGCCCATATCAATATAATTTCCTTTGCCGTGCTTCTCGCGGTAAAGCAAAGAGGAAACTATTGCAAATGCAGCGACAAGCGCGCCGCTTACATCTGCAATCTGCACGCCTGCAACAAACGGCTCTGCCGATATCACATCAAGCATGCCGCTTAATGCTGCATAATTCAGGTCATGCCCAGCCTTGTTTTTATAAGCGCCTTTCTGCCCGTAGCCTGTTATAGAGCAGTATATTATTTTCTGGTTGATTTTCTTCAGGCTTTTGTAGCCTATTCCCAAAGCATCAACCTTGCCCGGGCGAAAGCCCTCTATCACGACATCAGCATTTTTTGCAAGCCTCATGAATATTTTTTTGCCTTCATCAGTCTTGAGATTCAAGGCTATGCTCTTTTTGTTCCGGTTTAGGGCAAGAAAATAAGGGCTTCTGCCTTTTGCACTCTCAAAATACCTCATTGGGTCGCCGCTTAAGCTCTCCACTTTAATGATATCTGCGCCAAGATCCGCAAGAAACAATGAGCACATAGGGCCCGGAAGAAGATTCGACATGTCCAGAACCCTTACACCTTTTAAAAGCATGTTTGCCCTCTACAATCAGCTAAGATTTTTTAAAATATGCACAGTTGCACCAGCCCCCGCCCCCCCAATATTAAGCGCAATCCCATATTTTGGATTTTTCACCTGCCTTTTTCCGCATTCTCCTTTCATCTGCTTTGCTATCTCATAAATCTGCGCAATTCCTGTAGGGCTTATCGGATGCCCCTTTGCCTTCAAGCCCCCGCTTGTGTTTACAGGCAGCTTGCCATTAAGTTCTGTAAACCCGTCCCTCATAAGATTTGCCCCTTCACCAGAATTGCAAAATCCAAGGTCTTCATAAGAAATGAGTTCCAATGGCGTAAAAGCGTCATGCAGCTCAGCTATTTCAATTTCAGAAGGCTTAACTCCGGATTCCTTGTAAGCAATTTCCGCTGCTTTCTTTGTTACCCAAAATGAAGTCATATCATCTCTTTCAAAAGGGCTCAAGCAATCATTCTCTTCAGCAGAGCCAACAACCTCAATGCCTGCCTCGTCTTTGGACAGTATCAATGCAGCAGCGCCATTGCAGGAAATGCTGCAGTCAAAAAGCCTTAATGGGGATGCAACAATAGGAGATTTTTTTATCTGCTTTAAAGTTACCTGCCTTTTGTAAAACCTTGCTTTCGGGTTAAGGTAAGCATTTTGATGATTTTTGTAAGCAACCAAAGCAAAGTCATCTGTTGTTGCGCCGTATTTAAGCATGTACTGCTGGGCAACTAGGGCATTCTGCGCGGGAAAAATCAAGCCTTCTGCCTGCTCATAAATCCTTTCCCCTCCCATTAAAATCTCATCAGTCACGCTTTTGCTCGTGTTAGCAACTGCTTTTTCAAATCCTATGACAAGTATATTCCTGTAGCTGCTTGTTTTGTAAAGCCTGTTCGCCGTCCACAATGCAGTGCCTCCGCCAGCGCAGCCTGCAGGCACAGAAAGTATAGGCACTTTAATCTGGAAAAGGCTGCTCATAAAAGATGCGCTGTGCTTTTGTCTTTCTCCATTGCTCATTATTTCTATGCTAGAGACAACAATTGCATCTATTTCATTCATTGATATGCCGGCATCTTCCAGCGCCTCCATTGAAGCCTCATACACCATATGGCTGCTTAAATCCTGCTGGATTCCGAACTTGGTCATGCCAACACCCTTAATGTACATTTTATATTGACAGCCCTCCGCTTATGCTTAACACTTGCCCTGTTATGTAGCTCGCATCCTCAGACGCAAGAAATGCAGCAGCATAAGCAACTTCTTCCGGCTTTCCTATTCTTTTCAAAGGGATAATCCACTCAACTATTTTTTTTCTTAAAAAAGGGATCTTATTTGACATATCACTCTCTATAAACCCAGGCGCAATAGCATTGACAGTTATGCCATACTTTCCAAGCTCCTTTGCAAGCGACTTTGTAAACCCTATAATGCCGGCTTTTGAAGCAGCATAATTTGCCTGCCCGAAGTTGCCGTATAAACCCACAATTGAGCTTATACTGATCACCCTGGAGTTTTTCTGCAGCAAAGGCAATGCATTTTTTGTTACATTGTAGATGCTGTTAAGATTCACATCAATGACTTTATTCCATTCCTCCTGCGTCATCTTCCTCATTCCTGTTGTAATTGACAATCACATCCGCGCCTTGTTTCGCAAGCTCTATAGCTATCGCCTTTCCAATGCCCCTGGAAGCGCCTGTAACCAATGCAATTTTGCCGCTGAGCATTTTACCGGACCACTCTTGAAAGAAGTTTTTTCATCTTTGATTTAACTCTGTCAACAGGCGTTATTCTTGGCTCTCCTTTTGTTGTTAGAAGTTTCTTCAATAAGACAAGTTGCTCTATCACATCTATCCTTTCATCAATGCTTGCAATGGGTTCAACATTCAATTCTTTTAATTTATTCATAGCACATTCGCCTAATGCAACAAGCCTGGATTTTCCTTTTAGCATATCTTCAGATAAAACAGAGCCTGTTACGATATTTATCTCATCGCCCCTTAATCCAACAAGCCTTGAAGTAAGATTATACAATAAATTCAGGCATGCAGGGCAGGCTTTGCCGTCAATAACCTTGATGTCAGGGTGTGCCGTCTCGTGAGGGGAAGCAGCCTTAATAGGATATCTCAATGCATCTATTTCACCGCCCACAATCTCTATATTTTTTAAATTGGTATTTGGGTATGAATAATTTATATAAGATGGAAGCTGAAGCATTGCAACCTCGGTAAAAGCAATATCTAGATTTGCAGCATTTCTGCTGGCTAAAACCAGGTTCAGGAATGCAGGCTCGCCAAGCGCCAATGGGCCTTGCCCCTGCATGCCGTTTGTCGCATCAGCTATTGTGAAAACTTCCGGCAATGCCTTTGCCAGCTTGGGAAGCGTGTTGTCAATATCATCAAAATACATCTTTCTTTGTGTTTTTTCGTCGACAAGCCTCGAAATATTTTCCATCGCGCCGGAAATTCCAATTTGAAAATTTGTCTTCATTATAGGGGAATTTATTATTTTCCTGCTTAATGCCTCCTTGAATACATTAAAAGCATATCCTTCTGCTTTAACTTCCTCAAAAGGACCTTTTGATATGTCCGCAAACTCAACCCCGTTTTTCTTGCAGATTTCAATAATTCCAGATTTTGAAGCTGCATCAGCAGCATCTGACCCAATCAATGCCTGCTCAGCAACAATAACATTTTCTTTTTTTATTCCATGTTCAAATAAAACAAGCAAAAGCGCATTAAGAAAATCCGGATTTGTGTTGACAGCCTGGTAAGGATAGGCTGCGATAACAATGCTCGGCTTAATCAGGATTTTGTCAGTTTCGCCCAAGCCAATGCCATTAACAAGCCCGACAGCCTCTTTTATCGCTTCATAAGTGTCATATTTTGTCTTGACAATCGCAACAGCATCATTGCTTTTGGCTTTCTGCTCTGTGTAATCATCCCCTATTTTATAATCTTTCATTGTCTTTTTTGGCATCCTGTTGCCATGCTCATCCTGCAGAAGAATTATATTATACGGAATTACCGGATGCATTGGGGAAGGTATGGAAACCTTTGTTATGCCGACAACCTTGATTTTAGCGCCCTTTTGCTTTGAAATGCCGCCTTTGCAGTAAACGCATTTCTCAACAGGATAAATCCATTTTTTGTTGCACTTCTCGCAAATCCATCTTATTATCATGAGTTCACCTTCCTCAGGATGTGCACTGTTACAGTGCTCCCTACGCCGCCAATGTTCTGCGCCAAAGCATACTCTATATTTTTGCTCACCTGCCTTTCTCCAGCCTGCCTGCGCATCTGCTTTGCAAGCTCATAAACCTGAGATATGCCTGTCGCGCTTATCGGATGCCCCTTTGCCTTCAAGCCCCCGCTTGTGTTGACAGGCAGTTCACCATTAATATTGACCTTGCCTTTTCTTATGAGGTGTTTTGCCTCTCCCTTCTTGCAAAATCCAACATCCTCGTAGCTGATAACCTCCACAGGCGTGAAAGCGTCATGCAATTCAGCAATGTCTATATCATTTGGGGCAATCCCAGCCTGCTTGTAAGCTTCTTCTGCTGCCAGCTTTGAGGCTTGCCATGAAGTCATGTCCTCGCTTTCAAAAGCTGAAAGCCTGTCAACAAACAAGCTTGAGCCAACAATCTCAATGTCTGTTTTTTCTTTAGTGAGTATTGCAGCCGCCGCTCCATTCACTGACAAGCTGCAGTCAAAAAGCCTTAATGGGGATGCAACAATAGGAGATTTTTTTATCTGCTTTAAAGTTACCTGCCTTTTGTAGAACCTCGCTTTCGGATTAAGGTAAGCATTCTGGTGGTTCTTGAAGGCAACTAATGCAAAGTCGTCTGTTGTTGCGCCGTATTTAAGCATGTACTGCTGGGCAACCAGGGCATTCTGCGCGGGAAAAAT
The DNA here is from genome assembly GCA_018303645.1 of Candidatus Woesearchaeota archaeon. Taxonomy (GTDB): domain Archaea; phylum Nanobdellota; class Nanobdellia; order Woesearchaeales; family GW2011-AR4. Next base: position 12,631 of record JAGVXR010000069.1, on the reverse strand, counting down.
CAAGCCTTCTGCCTGCTCATAAATTCTTTCCCCAGCCATTAAGATCTCATCGGTGACTAATGATGTGTTGTTTGATAACAGCCTCTCAGCGCCAACAACAAGCACATTGCCATAATCAAGCTTATTTGCCGTCCACAAAGCTGAGCCGCCGCTGCCGCAAACAGCAGATGTAGTGATGATAGGAATCTTCTTTTTGAACATGCTGCTTAATATGGATGAGAAGCCCCTTTGCCTTTCGCCATTTATTGTTGTGTTAACAACAGTAGACACTATTGCTTCTACATCATCAATCTTAAAATCAGCGTCTTCTAAAGCTTCCAAAGTAGCCTCATAAACCATCTCATGGGTTGTATCTGTCTGCGCTCCAAATTTAGTCATGCCAACCCCTTTAACGTACATAGAACCCCCTTACTTAGAGTTTTTAGCTCTGAAATCTGCCCTGTTTACAATGGCAAGCATCAAAAGTGTTTCCGCCACTAAAGTGTCTTTAACAAAAGCCTTGCCCTGAAGAATTGCACCTCTTTCGTCTTGGGCAATCAAGTCGATTTCAAACCTGATTTTAGCAGGCGGAAAAACAGGCGCACTAAACTTTGCTTCTTTTATCCTGTAAGCCAGAACATCTTTCTCCTGATGATTGGGAATACTGCTTCTTGCCAGCAAGGTTGCTGCCTGCCCCATGCCCTCTATTGTAAGGGCGCCAGGCATTATAGGAAAGCCTGCAAAATGCCCCTTAAAAAAGTCCTCTTTGCCTGTCAACTCTTTCATAGCCACGATTTTATTGCAAGTCAATGCCGTGACTCTGTCTATGAAAAGAAAATGCTCATTATAGGGAATAATCTTCTTAATTCCATCTGCATCTATTTCCCCATTCTCGTTTTTTAGCTCGTTTATCTGGTTCATTTTAGCTTGTTTCTTAACTTTGGTTTAATTTAAATAACTTTCTACTATTATATTTTTTAATATATATATTATAAAATATTCATTCTATATCATATTTCTCCTTCAAAACTGCAAAATCTTTATAAAAAGAAGTGCTAACTTATGCTTTATGCTAAAAAGCAAAAAAGCAAAAATAGGCTTTAATATAAGGCAGCAATTAATGATTAATGTGCTTAATAAAGCTCTAAAGCCTTTGGAAAAAGCTTACCATTTTTTAAGATATTCAATTACCAAAACAAAACAAGTCTCTCCTGCTGTTTACAGGTATTTTGAAGGCATGATAAATCACCACATAATGACTCCAAGCAAAAGCCTGTTTAGTTCTTCAAAGCTAGGAGATATGAGCAGCTTCATAACAGCAAACGTGATGAAAAGACTGCCGCATGTGGACGAATCCAGAATAGAGGAAATATTCAGAAACCCAATGGATAATTCATTTCTGGATGTGCTGACTAGAGGATTTGGCATAAATAAGGAAAAGGAAAAAAACTATACGGTTCTGGGCAAGGGCGGCTTTAAGAGAATATTGGTTGCCAACAGGGGGGAAATAGCCCTTCGCATTATAAGGGCATGCAGGGAGCTTGGCATAGAAAGTGTGGTTGTGCATTCAGATGACGAAAAAGACAGCTTGGCAGTAAAATTTGCAGACAAGTCTTACAACATCGGCAAATCAGGAAATTACCTCAACGTTAAAAAAATTGTAAGGATTGCAAAGCAAAGCAATTGCGAAGCAATTCATCCGGGATACGGCTTTCTGTCAGAAAATCCAAAGATGGCAAAGCTATGCGAGAAAAAAGGAATAAAGTTTATAGGTCCATCTTCAAAGATGATGGGGAAGCTTGGAGACAAGGTTGAGGCAAAAAAGTCTATGCTAAAAGTCAATATTCCAGTCATTGAGGGAATAAGGGAAGACCTGAAGAGCAGAAAACACACCATGATGGCAGCAAAGAAAATAGGATTTCCTGTCATTTTGAAGGCTTCTGCCGGCGGCGGCGGCAAGGGCATGAGGATTGTAACAAAAGAGGAAGATGTTTATGGGGCATTTGAGAATGCCCGGAAAGAGGCGCTTAATTCCTTTGGAGATAATTCATTATACATAGAGAAGTATCTGGAAGAGCCAAGGCATATAGAATTCCAGATATTGGCAGATGCATATGGAAATGTAATCCATCTTGGCGAGCGTGACTGCAGCATACAGCGGAGGCATCAGAAGCTGATTGAGGAATCCCCAAGCCCTGCGCTTGACAATGAGCTTAGGAAAACAATGGGAAGTGCGGCTGTAAATGCCGTCAAAGCGATAGGCTATGAGGGAGCAGGCACAGTCGAGTTTCTGCTGGACAAAAGCAGGAATTTCTATTTCATCGAGATGAACACAAGAATACAGGTTGAGCATGGAGTGACAGAAATGGTAACCAATGTTGATTTGGTAAAAGAGCAGATAAAGCTCGCTGAGGGCGCCAAGCTTGCTTACAGTCAGGAGGACATTAAGATTGAGGGGCATGCGATAGAGTGCAGGATTAATGCAGAAGACCCATGCAGCAATTTCGCCCCATCCCCCGGAACGATATTAAATTACCTGCCTCCGGGAGGCCCTGGAATAAGGATAAGCAGCTCCTGCCATAGCGGCTGCAGGATTCTGCCGCAATTTGACTCGCTGGTGGCTCTGCTTATCTGCCACGGCAAAACAAGGCAGGAAGCAATTGCCAGAACAAGAAGGTCGTTGCAGGAATTCATAATAGAGGGAGTCAAAACAACAATTCCCTTTCATCAGCTCATTTTAAGCAAGAGGCAGTTCTTAAGGGGCAATATCACAACATCCTTTATTGAAAACAACAGGATAATGGAAGAGATTAAGGGAATCAAGACAAAAAAAGAGGCATTGCCAAGGGAAAAGAAAGTCCTTATTGTAACGACAGCAGTCGCGCAGTACCTCTCAAAAAAGCAGAACAGCAAGGCAAATCCCTGGGTTGTTGTAGCAAGGCAGGAAGCATTAAGCGAAGGAAGCTTTGAGGAATAATCTTAAAAACACATTCATTTCTGAAATTAAAATGCATCATTACAAAATTTACCGCTTTAAATCATTAGCCTCAACGCAGGACAAAGCCAAGGAATTTGCCGGAAAAGGCTTGAGCAACACAATATTAATTACAGGCACTCAAACAAAAGGCAGGGGCAGGTTTGGGAGAAAATGGTTTTCTGCAAAAGGCGGCTTGTGGATGTCAATTTTATTAAAGCCGAAAAATATTGAAAAAATCCAATACCTTACATTTATTGCAGCAATCTGTGTTGTAAAGTCCATAAAAAAAATATCAAATCTAAAAACAAATATAAAATGGCCGAATGATGTCCATTACAAAGGCAAAAAGCTCTGCGGCATTCTTACAGAGGGCATATTCGGCAGTGAAAATTTTGTTGTTGTTGGAATCGGGCTCAATATAAATCAAAATCATTTTCCTGAGGAAATCAAAAAAACGGCAGTCTCGCTGAAAATTATAAAAAACCAAACCTTTGATATCAAAAAACTGGCAAAAAGCATCATTGACGAATTTTTTGTTTTATATGGCAATTATTACAGCAGAGGCAACACGGGCAAAATACTGAAGATATGGAAAACATATTGCGACACAATCAGCAAGAATGTCACGGTAATAACCAGGTTTAAAAAATTAACAGGCAGGGCAATGGGCATTGATAAGGACTGCAGCTTGCTGCTCAAATTAAAAAACGGCAAAGTAATTAAAATTGTTGAAGGAGATATAAATGTAAGGTACTGACTGGAAATAAATACGCTAATTCATCCACAACATTTAAAAAGATTCAAGCCAATCTTAATAGCAATGGTGGTTCTCAAGAATGTGCCGGTGCTGAGAAAGCTGATAGAAACAGGCTATGCAATACTATTTGTTATTGTATTGAGTGCTTTAGTCGGCTTGATACTTGCGCTTCCTGTTATGCTCTTATGGAACTATGTCTTTGGAGGCATCTATAAAATAAGTGTTTTTCAGGCATGGGCTTTGAATGTGCTGGCAGGGATTATATTCGGCAGGCCTGGTGAGAAAAAATGAATGTGCACGAGACAAGATACAAGACTTTGTACGAGATGATATTTCATCAAAGGACAATAATTCTTGATATTTTTATGGTATTGGCAAGCGTTGTATTTATGGCTATAATGGCAAACCTGCAAATTCCGCTCTGGCCCGTGCCAATAACAATGCAGACATTTGGAATTTTCCTGATTGCATTTTTCTTCGGCTCAAGAAAAGGCTTGGTGGCAATAGCGGCATATGTGCTTGCAGGGCTGCTTGGCTTTGGAGTTTTTGCGGGCTACAAGTCAGGCATAAAGGCAATCCTCGGGCCGACAGGCGGCTACATAATCGGCTTTTTGTTCATGGCATTCTTCATAGGATTAATGATTGAAAAAGGCTACGGCAGAACCAGAAAAAGCATACTGCTTTGCATGCTTGCTGGAGAAATAATTTTGTATGTATTTGGGCTTGTTGGCTTGCAGCTCAACATAGGCACTTCAATTTTGAAAACTCTCCAATATGGCTTGTTTCCTTTTATAATAGGAGACACTCTTAAAGCATTTATGGCAGCGGCATTCTTCCCTTATTTGTGGCAGGGAGCGGAAAAACTGGAGAAAGCAAAATAATTATTCCAGCACAGCCAAGACATCCCCCTTGTTTACATTGTCATTCTTCTTTACCTTGATTTCTTTCAGAATGCCCTCTCTTGGCGCTGTTATGTCGTTTTCCATCTTCATCGCCATGAGAGTGAAAAGGCTTTGCCCCTGCTTGACATTGCTGCCTTCCTTTGCTTTAATCTCATAAATAATGCCGGGCAAGGGAGCTAAAATCTCAATTTTGCCTTCCTCGGCAACCTGTTTTCTCTGAAGCCTCTCAACTGCAGAATTCTCAGCGTCTTTTTTTGTCTCAACCTCGTAAACATCAGAGCCGCAATGCACCAGTATTTTGCCTTCTTCTGTTTCCTCTACAAAAACCTTGTATTCTTTGCCGTCAACCTTAACAACAAGCTCTTCCATGTTACAAAGGCATGTTTGCGTGCTTCTTGGCAGGCTTTTTTTCTCTCTTGGAAATAATCATTTCAAGGCATTTGGCCAACGCAATTCTTGTTTCCCTTGGCTCAATTATCATGTCAACCTTGCCGAGCTTTGCAGCAGCATAAGGGTTAAGGTATTTTTCAGAGTATTGCCTTGCAAGTTCGGCTCTTGCTTTTGGGTTTTTATTAATCTCATCCCTGTTTACTATGCTCACTGCCTGCTCAGCGCCCATTACGGCAATCTCTGCAATTGGCCATGCAAGCACCTTGTCAAATCCCATATCCTTTGAGACAAGCGCAATGTAAGCTCCTCCATAAGCTTTTCTGAGCACAAGGGATATCTTGGGCACAGTCGCCTCAGAATAGGCAAAAAGCACTTTCGCGCCATGCCTTATAATCCCGTTATGCTCCTGCTCAGTGCCTGGCAGGTAGCCTGTTACATCAACAAGATTAATCAAAGGTATATTGAAGCAGTCGCACAGCCTTACAAACCTTGCAATCTTGCTGCTTGAGTTGATGTCAAGGCATCCAGCAAGCACTTTTGGCTGGTTTGCCACAACCCCCACAACATAGCCGTTAAGCCTTGCAAATCCGACAACAGCATTTGCCGCATGGCTGCCTTGGACTTCAAAAAAAGAGTGTCTGTCAAAAATCTCTGCAATAACTTCCTTGATGTCATACGTTTTTTTTGGGTCTTCAGGCACAAAGGCTTCAAGCTTTTTTGTTTCCCTGCTTGGGCTGTCAGAAGCATGATAAGGCGGGCCCTCCAGGTTGTTTTGCGGAAGGTAACCAAGCAAAACCTTGATCATGTCCAGGCAGTCTTTCTCATTATCAGCCATAAAATGAGCCACTCCGCTTTTTTCATTGTGCTGCCTTGCACCCCCCAATCTTTCAAAGTCAATTATCTCCCCTGTTACTGTCTTAATGACATCAGGGCCTGTGATGAACATGTAGCTTGTCTTGTCAACCATAAAAATAAAGTCAGTCAGTGCAGGCGAGTAAACTGCAATGCCTGCGCAAGGCCCAAGTATTGCTGAAATCTGCGGTATAATTCCTGAAGCTGTTGTGTTAAGCTGGAATATCTTTCCGCCTGCATCCAAAGCGGCAACTCCTTCCTGTATTCTTGCCCCGCCTGAGTCAAGAAGCCCTATACACGGGCACCCGTTCTTTAAGGCAAGCTCAATGACATCCGCTATCTTTTCGTTGTGGGCTTCCCCCATTGAGCCTCCCATAAATGAGAAGTCCTGGGCATAAATGTAAACAGCCCTTTTGTTTATTGTACCATAGCCCGTAACGACACCATCCCCTGCCTTTTTCCTTGCATCAAGCTCTTTGCTCTGGGTTTCAGCAAAGGAGTTAATCTCAGCAAAGGAATCATTATCCAGCAGATATTTCAGGCGTTCTCTTGCTGTCAGCTTGCCTTTCTTGTGCTGCAATTCTGCTGCATTCCTGTCATTCAGCAGTTCTTTTCTCCTCTCAAGAAACTCCTTAATCTTAGCCCCCATGCACCAAGCTTATGCACGGGTGTTTAAAAAGGTTATGGGGAACTTGTCCATACTTCCTAGAAAAATTTAAACCCTTTGCTTTCTGTGGTGCCTATAACTCCCCCTTCCACTATTTTGAATATAATCTCTTTTTCAGCCTCCATGCTCCGGTGCTTCTTCAGGATTGCCCTCCTATTCCCATTTGGGGTTATCTGCAGCTCTATCAGGCACTTGCTGCCATACTTCAATATGTCGCCTCCTACGATGTTGACCCTGTCCTTGTTATCAAAATCAGTGTAAACCTGGTTGGTTATAAGCACAGGAACGCTTTTTTTCCTTGCTATCTCAGTAAGATAGGAAATCTGCTTTCCCAGCTCTATATTGACTTCATGTATGTCCTCGCTTTTGCTGAGCTCCAGCCGTCCACAACTATCAATCCAATCCTGTCATTGACAATGTCCTTGAGCTTTTCAAAGGATTTCTTCTGCTCTGCAAAGCTTGTCGGCTTTAAGAAGATGATATTATCAAGTATTTTTTTATAATCCTGGCTCATGCTTGAGCATACCTGTTTGAATCTTTCAAGAGAAAAACCGCCTTCGCTGTCAACATAAACGACTTTTTTCCCGCTCCTTGCCACGTGGATTGAGCAGAGCAGGCACAGGACTGTTTTGCCGGCGCCTGCAGGGCCATAAATTGTGGTTATGACATCAATTTCGTAGCCGCCGTCCAGCATTGAATCAAGCACATTGCTGCCTGTCCTTACCCTGTTATCCAATTTAACATCTTCCATGCCATATGGCATTACATGCAATTTTATAAAATTTGTTGTTTTTCGATTGTTTTTGAGGTAAGTATTTAAACTTCTAACTAAGGAATCCTATTATGGAAAAGGATTCTTATTATCATCAGAGATTCTTTAGAACTCTTTATAGAGATATGGCTAGAAGAATAGAACAGTACAAAAGACTACAATAAATCCAAAATGCAGATCAAAGGAGAAGGATTGAACAAAAATTTCTTGAAGAACAGAAAAAAATAATCAGAAGATTTATAGAGCAAGAAGAGTATGCTAAAAAGAAATTAAAAGAAGGGCTTAATCATCAACAGGAAGATATAGAAAGTTGGTGGAAAAGAAATGTACAATTTAGAAGAGTCAAAAGCAATTGCATGGATAGATTTAAGAATCTCATCATATTTGCCAAAAAGGTAGAAGAAATTCTATATAAAAATCATTTTGATGAAAAAGATTCCCAGACTTTGATTTCTGAAATAGAAGATGAAGTAAGGACAATGATTCATTTGAGTGACAACTATGAAATTAGAAGGTATGGGGAAGGCATATTGGCATTTTCCCAAAGAAACAGAAGTCTTATAGCATTGGCCATTATGTTTCTTATGATTTCTTCCATGGCAGTATATACATTCAGCAATTATAACATTATACCAAAAAACACACAACGTCAACAGGTAAGTTTTACTGCAGACGATATGTATGCTTCTGATTGGGCAGCTGGTGCGCATTTTAGTTATGGATTTTATATAATGATTGACAGAATAGTAGACACATACCTTGGCAGGAGAGGGAACACAAATCATATTTAGCGGGGTTAGAGTATAGGGCACGTGAAGACCAAAGATATGGAAATCCAGACGCAAATATATTAGAAATAAATAGAGGTGCATCTTTAATTCTTCCAGATAATATCAGAAATGCAGTAGGCGACAATATAATAATGGAAGTGCAAGCTTTAAACAAAGGAGAAATAGTAATTGTAATTCTTCAAGACAATAAAATTATTTTAAATGTAAGATTCGACCAAGATAAAGTTGCAAGTATTGGTACAAATTCTTATAGTTATTCTAACTCTGAACTCGAACTGATGTACCATACAATAAGAAAGGGAATTGAAGATAGAGTAAATACTAATTAGGGGAAAATTTTAAATAAGCACATCATATCTTGAGATATATGCCAATACCGATTTATGTCAAGATTGCGCTATGGACATGTTACCTATTATCACTGTTTTTTGCCATATTCTGGTTTTTAGTGCTGCTGGACAAAGAAACAAAAACCAAAACAAGAAAATTAAAAAAACACCCATCAGTCAGCATAGTAGTACCAGCTTACAATGAGGAAAAGAACATAAAGACTACATTAACTTCATTGACAAAGCTTGATTACCCAAAAAATAAGCTGGAGATAATAATCGTAAATGATGGAAGCATAGACGCTACAAAGAATCTAGTCGAGAAATTTATAGCCAGGCACAAAGGCTACGACATAAAGCTCATAAACAAGAAGAACGAGGGCAAAGGAGCTGCTCTTAATGATGGCTTGGCAATGTCAAAAGGGGAATTCTTTATCTGCCTGGACGCGGACTCCATTGTGACAAAAGATGCCTTGGAAAAGATACTGCCTCATTTTACAGACGATAATATTGCTGTGGTATTGCCTTTGCTTAAGGTTGATAAGCCAAAGAACTTATGGCAGAGGATGCAGTGGCTTGAGTATATAGTAAACATGTTCTACAAGAAGCTGATGAGCAGGCTTAATTGCGTGCATGTCGCTCCAGGCCCCTTCAGTGTTTACAGAAAAGATGTTCTTAAAAAAATCGGAGGCTTTGACGAGGACAATATTACAGAAGACCTGGAGATTACATTAAGGCTGCAAAGCAAAAATTACAGGATAGTGCAGCTGTTGGAAGCAGAAGTATTTACCATAGCCCCAAAAACATTCAAAGAACTTTACAAACAAAGAAACAGGTGGTACAAAGGCTCTATAATCAATGCCTTTAGGTACAGACACATGATGCTCAACAGGAAATACGGGGATTTTGGAGTTATACAAATGCCTACGATAATTGTCTCTGGAATAATAGCAATTGTATTAGTGATGTCATTGCTGTATTACGGGCTGAAGCCGTATGTTAAAGCAGCATATAACTCCATTTTCATAGATTTTGACTTCTATACTTTAATAAAAACATTCAAATTAGACTTCAATCTGCTGGACTTAAATTACACAGCAATATTAGTTGCGGTTATAATGCTCACAATTTCTGTCTTCATACTGAGAAAATCCCATTTTGAGACCCGGGAAAGGGCTTATAAGCATGGCTTATTTTCCTTAATTTCTTACCTGTTTTTTTATTTTTTAGTAATGGGATTTATATGGATTGGCATCATGCTTGATTTTGCATTCGGAAAAAAACAGAAGTGGTAACATGAGGAGACTAAGCAGAGACAAATACATAATTGCAGGAGGCATAACCCTTGGCATCTTTCTTTTAGGCTTATTTCTGGGGCTGGCGATAGAAGGAAAAAGAGTTAACTATATAGAATCTGTCAGCAGAAAACAAAACCTTGATTTCAGCAGCCTGCAGCTGCAATACGCCTTTATAGACCAGTTAAGCCAGGAAAAAAACTGCCATGCTGTGCAGAAGACTTTTGAGCAGAACATAAACAACCTTGAGTCAACAAGGATAAGGCTTGAAAACTTTGACAGGGAGGCAAAATTAAATAAAAATGAGTTTGAACTTCTTAAGAACGAGTACATCTTAGCCCAGATAAGGTACTGGCTGTTAGCCGAAAGAACAAAAAAACTATGCGGCGCAGATATAGTAAATATCCTGTATTTCTTCTCCGATGAAAGAGAATGTTCTGACTGCGAAAAGCAGGCATTTGTATTAACGTACCTCAAAAAGAAGTTCAAGGACAAGCTTTTGATATTCTCGTTTGACTCCAAGTTTGAGTCGGAGCCAATGGTGCCGCTGCTTAAGAAAACTTACAATGTAACTGCATATCCGACTGTTGTAATAGAGGGCAAGTCAGAAGCCAAATTCCAGGATAAGGATTCCATATTAAAGGAAATATGCAGCTATTATAAGGAAAAGACTGAAGATTGCAAGTAAAATGAGCGCTTTCCTTGATTCCATAAGGAAGAACAAAATAATCTGCATTATCCTTTTCTTGTTTTTTGCTGCTAAATTTTTTACTCTTCCGAATTACAGGATTGTCTGGTGGGACTCGGCTGTTTATATCGGCATGGGCAAATACATTTATTCTTTTGGCAATGCCGGGTTGTGGGAATCAACAAGGCCCGTTGCATGGCCCTTAATGCTAGGGTTTTTATGGAAAATCGGATTGAATTCTGTTTTTGCCGGAAGGATTTTGGAAATCATATTTGGAAGCTTGTGCATTTTATTGACTTATCTGACGGGGAAAAAATTATTCAATGAGAAGACTGGCTTGCTTGCTTCTGTATTCCTGGCATTATCGCCTACATTTTTTTTCTTTAATGGCATTATGCTTACAGAAACAGTTTCCACATTCTTTTCTTTGGCAGCAGTATATTTTTTCATTGAAAAAAGATATTTCGCCTCAGGAACGCTTTTAGGCATGGCCTTTATGACGAGATTTATCCAGTTGTTAGTGTTTATTGCAATAGCGCTCATCTTGGCACTTGCCAAAAAAAGCATTAAAAATTATACCAATATTTTTCTTGGCTTTATTGTCACAACCATCCCTTACCTGATTTTAAACAAGATATTGTACAGCAATGCACTCTACCCATTTTTTCTGCAGATAGCCCTGAGCAAAAACAGCGGATGGCTTAATTACCATCCTATAAGCTATTATTTCATTGAGCTGTTCAAGGAAAATTTTCTTTATTTGATTTTTATTTTCGGGGTATTTTTACTGCTTAAAAACAAGGATATAAACAAGAAAATCATTACATTCATTTTTATCCTGTTTTTTGCATTTTTTAATTCAATCAAGCAAAAAGAGATGAGATTTTTGATTATTTTATTGCCTTACATGTATCTATTGATGTCTTTCTTAATAGTATACATTTTTGATAACCTTAAAAATAAAACAGCAAGAGACACATTGATTTTACTAGTTATTTTCTCCTTTATCTTTTCTTTCAACCCAACATATATTTATTACAAAAACGAGTCCAATAAAAACAGCCAATACATTGACCTCCAGGATAATTTCAATAAAATTGCGCAGGGAAATATCTGGATTTCCAGCCCGCTAATTTCAGCATTCAGCGATAAAAAAATAGGCAAGCTGATGTACTATCCCATTTTTGACGAGAAAAAGAAAAACGAGTTAATTGAAAATGCCGAAAGTGCAGACTTTATTTTTCTGGACGCTTGCGACTTGGCTTGCAAGCTACACGATACGGGATGCTTAAACAGCAAAAACGAGTTGTTAGAAAGCCTGAAGCAGCGATTCAAAACAGCCTATTATTCAAAAACAAAAGATTGCGAGCAGATGATTTTCCGGAAATCACCTAAAGTAAAACCTTCCTCTTTCTTTCTTTTGAAAGATTCGTGCTTTTCCTCGTGCTCCCCAATCAGCTTTACACCCAACTCCTTTTCGAGTTTTTTTGCAAGCGCTAAAGACGGCTCAAATGCGCCAACCTCAATTTTGTGGATAATTGATTCCTTTTCATTAATCTTTTTTGCAAATTCTTTTTGGGTCAAGCCCATTGCTTCGCGCTTTTTCTTTATGATCTCTGCATAATCCTCGGCCAGCAGCTCGATTTTTTCCTCTCTGCTTTCAGATTTCTCCGCCATGCGATGCTGCTCTTTTGGAGTATACCTTTTTACAGGCGCAAGAACCTTGCCGAACTTGCTGCACGCAGGGCATACGCTCAGCTCAACACCCTCTATAATGGTTTTATACAGCCTCTCTTCAACCTTGCCGCACAAGTCGCAGTTAATCCTTATCACCCAAAATAGTTACGATTATTTTTCTGTCATGCCTCGGCCCGTCAAGTTCTGCAAACATCGCGCTTTGCCACCTGCCAAGCTGAAGCTTCCCGTTTTTTACCGGTATGGTTTCTGACGGCCCCAAAATTGCTGATTTTATATGGGCATCTGCATTGCCGTCTATTCTGTCATGCCGCCAGACTCCGCTTGGAATCAGATTGTTAAGGGAGTCAATCAAGTCAAGGCAGATATTTGGGTCGTAGTTCTCATTTATAATGATTGCTGCCGTTGCATGAGCTGCAAAAATATTACACAATCCATTCTTTACTTTTGATTTTTTGATTATAGAGTTTACCTTGTCAGTTATATCTATCAATTCCCGCTTTTTTGATGTAGATATAGCAAATTCTTCCTGCATAG
>JAGVXR010000037.1 GCA_018303645.1 Candidatus Woesearchaeota archaeon | reverse complement strand
ATTGTTAAAGTCATTACTCGATAAAACTTTAAGAAAGTTTCCCGTTCCAAAAGATGGCTCTAATATTGAAGCATCGCAAGGATATTTCTTAAATTCAAGTATTATCTTTAAAACCTGTTCAACTATTTTGGTTTTAGTAAAATATTGTCCATACTTGAATTTATTAATAACATCTGATTTAGTTTCCTCAGGCTTATCAAATAGTTCTATTTGCTCAGATTTTGAGTAATTAGTTAAATTTAGTTGCATATTTGCTCCTTTATGATTAATATCAAATATGAAGTTTATTAATGTTCTTCTTTTTAAATCGTTCGTTTTTCATTAGTATACCCCACCCCCGTCGTTTTAAAGTAACCAAAAATTTCAGAGAGCGAAGCGAACCGTATAATCTACAGAGATTATGCGAAGCCACCAACGTAAAAGACTTTCGGTTCAACGTTAACAACGGCAGCTCAAAAACTTCTTGCCTAACAGGCGTTTCACGAACTTTTTACAAGAATAAACCTTATTTCACCCTAACCGTCTCCAAATTCCTTGGAGCAACCGTCTCTACCCTGAATCCCTTGTGTATGGAACTGGCCAAATCCAGGCACCTTGAGTTCTCGCCGTGATTTACAATTACTTTCTTAGGCCTTGGCTCGCATTTTGCAACGAAATTCATAAGCTGGTTTCTTGAGGAGTGCCCTGAAAATCCATCAACAGTATGCACCTGCATCTTAATCTGCAGCATCTCCTGCTTGCCGCCGTCAGAGAATGTGAACTCCCTTTCGCCCTGCTGTATCCTTCTTCCCATGGAGCCTTCGCCTTGGTAATTTACAAATCCCATTGAGTTTTTTGGGTTATCGCTGAGATGCTTTAAGTATTCAACCGACGGTCCGCCTGTCAGCATTCCGGATGTTGCTATGATTACGCACGCACCAGTATTTTCAATGACATCATTTCTTTCTTTCGGCGAGCCAACCCTTTTGAAGACTTCATGCAAAAAAGGATTTTGATCCTTGTGGAATATGAGCTTTCTGATTGAATTGTTAAGGTATTCCGGATAGGCTGTGTGTATTGCTGTGACGTCCCATACCATGCCGTCTATGTAAACCGGCACTGGAGCCATCCTGCCTTCCCGTATCATTGCCTCTATCGCGAGCATTACTTCCTGCGCCCTTCCGACACCAAGGGTTGGAATCAAAACCTTGCCGTTCCTTTCTACAGTGTCTTTTATTATCTTCATCAGCTCTTCATCAGTTTCCTGCCTGTGCGGCATAATATTTTCCTTGCCGCCGTATGTGGCTTCAAGCATAAGGGTTTCCAGCCTTGGAAACATAGTTACAGCAGGCTCCAGCAGCAGCGTCTTGCCGTATTTCTGGTCGCCTGAATATAGTATGTTGTGCAGCCCGTTTCCAACGTGCATGTGAACCATCGCAGAGCCGAGAATATGCCCTGCATTGTACATTGTAATCCTGACATCAGGGGTAACATCGCTAACTTCATCGTACTCAAGCGTTATTGTATGCTTCACCATCTCCTTTATTTCCTCTGATGTAAATATAGGATCAGTTCCGTCTGCCCTTTGTATTTTTATGTAGTCGAGCAGAAGCAAAGCGGCAACATCCCTTGTTGGCTCTGTGCAGTAAACAGGCCCCCTGTAGCCAAATTTAAACAGGTATGGTATGAATCCGCAATGGTCAATGTGGGCGTGGCTTAGGATTACAGCATCCAGCTCATTGATGTCAAATTCAGGGGCGTCAAGGTAAGGATACGGCTTGTCGTCTGATGCAACGTTAATGCCGCAGTCAAGCAGCACCCTTGATTCAGGCGTCTGCAGGAAAATGCAGCTTCTTCCGACTTGCCGCCCGGAGCCAAGATAAGTCAGCCTTATCCACTCATTTTTCTTCTCCCTTCGCCAGCCGTCATAGATGCGGTGCCCGACCTTGTCCAGGAACTTTCTCCTGTAATCGCTGTGCTGGTACAGCACAGCTCTTATGTTCTCTATCAGCTTTGACCTTATTGCGGGCTTTCTCCTTACCAAAGGCACCCATAAAGTCTGCGTCCTTATTTCCCTTAATATCGCGCCCTGCTTGCCTATTGCCAGCCCGGGCTTCTCAGCTTCGACAATGACACGGCTTCTTTGCGGGTCAAAAATAACCATTTCTATGCCGGCTTCTTCGGGGATAAGGCTCCTTATTATTTTCTCAGCCTCTTCCATGTCCATGGTTATGCTCGGATCAGGCCTCAGCTCAACCCTTTTCTTTATGTTGTCAACTATCCTTTTTATGACGCCGTTATTGTTCAGGAAGAAGTCCCTCTCCTTTGTGTAGAGGACTATATTGGCGCCCTCAAAGTTTACGTCGCTTATTTTGCCTTCCGGAAGGTTCTTCAGAATCTCTTTTGTGATGTCAGCCATTTTAGAAGTTTACCTATTTTGGTTTATTTTTTTGGTTTAGTTTAAAACTGAAATTTATTTAACAATCTAAAAAATAAAATTTTTAATTATTGCTTATTTAATAGAAAAGTTTTATACTTCAATCTTCATTTCCAGCACTTTTGAAAAAACTTTCTTGACGCCGTCTTTTGTGATTGTAACTATGTCTATGCCGTTGCCTGATGCTATGTCGCGCTGCACAGCCGCGTTTATGCCTTTAGCGGCCAACTTGACGCCTTCCTCCACGCTTAACCCCTTTTTGTACAAAGTTTCCAAAACCCCGAATGCCATCACAGAGCCTGAGCCTGAAGAGATGTAGTCATCAACTTCCACAATGGAGCCGTCAGGGCTTAAATCATAAAGGTGGAATCCACTTGGGTCCTTGCCGCCTATGATGAAATGGCTTATTCCGGGTATAAGGCTTAGCTTCCGTATATTGCTGTAAACGAAGTTTGCCAGCAAATTTGCCGCTTCTTTGACCGTTGTTTCCCTGCCGGTCCTTATGTCCTTTAGCCTAAGCTCAGCCTTCAGGTATTTTGTCAACAACTGCACGTCAGAGACCGTGCCTGCAACTGTAACAGATATGCTGTCTGTTATGCTTATAATCTTGTCAAACTTCTTGTAGGATATCAGGTAGCCTGATGTTGCCCTTTTGTCTGCTGTCAAGACTATTCCATCTTTGCAGACTATGCCTATAGTTGTCGTGCCTGTTTTCAGTTCCTTATCTTCCATGTTGAAAACCCATAGAATTTCTTTATATGCTGTAGATATTGAGGTGGTATTTAAATGTTGCGGATTTTTTGTGAATTTTATTCTCCAAGCAATGAATTAACTAACTCTCCTAAATGATACTCAACATTATAGAATGGGATATATTCCACATCAATCCCATCTTTTTTTAATTCATCTATTGTTCTTATCATGTTACTTGCGTGCATACCACTACTCATTATAAACTTAGTTTGACTGCCTAATTTATGAACCTCTCTAATGAGTTTAGGACCACCCATATTAGGATAATGATCAAAATCAAATGCTGTAATCAACAAATCAGGTCCAGGGCGAACATTAACCATTGAATGATAAGCCTTCCATGGACTTCTAAATGTTTCTACAGTATATGGCTTATCCTCAAATTTTAGTTTTAACACACTTATAGCTAATCTCTTAAATAATGGAACATTTTTGGCATGTCTTTAGTATTATTGAATGTTTTTCTCAAATGATATTTTGCTGCATTCAGTGATGGGACTATCCTATTTGCAAGTGCTGACCTTGCTGGTTTCCAGCATTGTTCTGTGGGATTTTCTTCTGGCGAGCATTTTGGGAAGTAGTCAAGTTTTACTGCCTTTTTATGTCTTTGAAGATATGCTCCAACTTTTGCTCCTTTATGGGCTTTTGCATTATCAACAAAGAGTAAGAATTTTCCCCATCGCCGTCTAAGTTTTTCTAAAAACTTGATGAATTGTTTTTGTCTTTTCTTCTTGGCAAACGAGAATACAAAGCTCTTTGAGCTTCGTGCACCGAAGACATTTGTGTACTTATTGGCATGGTTGACTTTCACAAATGGGTGGCTTCCGCGTCTAGCCCACCCTCGTTTTATAAGAGGGATTAGGCCAAAGGTTGCTTCATCTTGTGTGCCCACAACAAATCCTTTCGCACGATAATACTTTGTTTTTCGCCGAGCTTTTTTTTAAAGCGTGCTATCTCTTTCTCGCTAGGGCGTTGGTAATGTCTTTTGCGTGGCCTTTGCATAGAAAACCCAACTGATACCAGTAAACGCCAAACATGTTGCTTGACATATGTTCGCTTAAATTGTTTTGTTATTAATTCTCTGACTTCTTTAGTCGACCATAATCCTGACGGATTGTGTGGTGGCCCTCGCTCGAGAATTTTTAGCAGATTTTTGCGTTGTTTGATTGTTAGTTCTACGGGTCTTCCAGATTGCTTGATTCCATCTTTAGCATTAATACCTCGTTGCTGAAAGCGAACGAGCCAACCATGAATTGTTCGACGAGGTTTTGAAAGCAAGTACGCAATCTCGTCAATACTTTTTCCTTTCTTGCGATGCACTGCGCTTAGTAAACGCAGCTTTGCTTTTGCATTCTTTTCTTTATCGTATAACTTCTGCAATTGGCTAACAGAAGTTGTTGGCAAAAAATATTTCCCTTTCAAAAGATTCCACATAATATTCACCTCAGAAGAATTATAGTGGCACTAGTATATAAAAGTTCCTAAATTAAAGAGATATGCTATTATATAGTCTTTTAGCTTATCAATATCTTCTTCAACTGCAAAAATAGTTTTAGCCATCTTAAATTATCAAATCTTTTACTTCAAGCTCTCTTCAAAAAGAACAGTGACTGCATTCACGAAGAACGGGCTGCTTATCCAGATTGCAACCTCGAATTCCGGCGCAATGCTTGTGTTTGAAACCATGAAAATCATTTCCTTCTTGTCAATGCTTGCAAAGCATGAATTCGGATTGTATTCAACGTGCTCGACATTTTGCAGCTTCTTGGCTAAAGCCCTGTTGGAAGGCGCATAAAGCCTTGCTTTCACGCCTTTCTTCGCAAATCCCTGCGTAAAGCCCTTCAGCAGCTTTGCCATTCTTTCCATCTGCTCCTGGGTTGAAACAACAACAGCGCTTGATTTTGATTTTGAAAGCATGTCCTTTACATGCCTGTTGATGTCTGTCCTGCCGACAATTGATTTTGAGATTGAGGATATGTCAACTTTCTGAACTCCTGTCTTGTGCAAAAGCTCAAGCTCCCTGAATTCGTCAGTGCCTTTAATGCTTTCAAACTGGGTTGCCATCTCTTCTGCCTCATCCTGGATGTCCCTTTTTACCCTCTCCAGAATCGCCTCAGGCTCCACGGCAAGATATCTTATGGGCTTCCCTATCTTCATTATTATAAATCCCTTCTTCTCCAGGGATTCTAGAACGTCATAGCACCTGCTTCTTGGCACTCCTGAAATGTCTGCAAGCTCGCCTGCAGAGGCAATCCCCCTGCTCAGCAGCGCTGTCCAAATCTTGACTTCGTAAATGTTGAGCTTGAAGTTCTTTCTCAGCTCCTGCAAAAATTGAGTATGCTGCATTTTACCAAAAGAATGAATTGCCCCTATTTAAATGTTTCTATTATGTAACTACTTTAAAGGGGTTATATAGGTTGGTTCATTCGTATTTTGGTTCATATTTCAACCTTTACATAAAAAGATAAGAATTAGTTAAAAAATATCCTATCATTATTTAGGGTAAGCGGAAGCGTAAGGACATTTAAAAATTTTATTTGCAGCGAATTCTTTTTCTTCAACAACAGGAACATTTTGTAAATCTTCTCCTTCGTAGCAACATGGCGTATGATAATTGAGTGTTCCATCAAATCCTTTTCGAACATATTCTAACTCTTCTTGTAATCTAGGGCATCGAATTTGTAGATAATCATCTCCAACACTTGCTAGTACCTGTACTTCATGAAGTTTGCCATCTGCACCTTTGCAAGCAAAAACTTTTGTTTCGAGGTTTCTCTCCCCCCTCCTAAATTTTTTAATAGGGTTCGTACAGCCTCTGTAGTGCCTTCATCAAACGTTAAGCGTATTGGTAATGTTCCCCCATATTGGCCTTGCAGGACTAAATTTAAACTACCGCCTAGTTTTGTTTCTTGTGGTTCTTTTGGTTTTTTAGCCATCCTAATTACCCCTTATGAGTATTTACTACTTCAGTTATTTAATCTATTTTATTTTTATCCCTTTCTCCTGAACAATGCGACAACAAGCACAATCCCTACAATAACCGCAATTACCTCTGCAATTATGATGCCTGTTACAAGCCCGCTGCCTCCGAAAAATCCTTCCTGAGTGACAGTTGTTCCTGATGGAACTTCCTCCTGCACTACTGGCGCAGTTGTCCTGCCGGTAGCTGGAGACGGAGTAATCACATCAACGCCTTCTTCTGAACTTTCTTCCTCTTCAGCAGCTTCCTTTTTAGCTGTCTGGCAGTCGTTCACGGTCAATGTTGCGCTCTCTTCAGCCTTTTTCCTGTCGTCATCATATAAAACCCTAAAAGTGATTGGGTAGCTTCCTGCCTCTGCATCGCTAGGCACGTTGAATGAATATGTGTTTGAAAACTTGCTTTCATCTTCATTTGGCTCTGCTGTGAGCTCTCCAATGCTTTCTTCCGAATCTACACCTAAGTCTGAGTTCAAAATTTGCACGCTGACATCTTCCTCATCTTCATTTCCGATATTTATAATGCCCAGGCTTGCCTGCATATTCCTTCTATTGCATGATGCTTCGGCAGGCGTTAATGACGCCCTGGTTATCTTAAGCAAATGGCTTTCCTTGTCCACCTCAAGCTCAAGGTCCATGTCTACTTCGTGGTTTGTGCCGTTTTCATCCTCGCCTTCTGCGTGTATTAATACATTAAAAGTGTCCTCATCAACCTCTATTGGAAGCTGGAACTTCAAGGTTACCCTCTTATCCCTGCCGGCTTTCAAATTAAAATCCGAGGATTCCTCTTCCAAATCATCGCCGTCGTCAACCTCCTCAATTGTAACCTGAACTGTTATATCCTCAATTTCCAAATCTTCCGCATTGGTGAAGCTGTTTGTTACTTCCACCCTGAATTCAACTGTGTCGCCGGGCTCTGCCTCGTCGTCAATTGTGTCGCCGTCATCAAGGTTCTTTGATGTCTTGCTGCCTACCTTGACATCGACATCAGTAAAGTTCAGCTTTGTGCCCTGAGCGTAGGCTGCATTCATTAGAACCACAACTGCTACCAGGCACAATAAGAGCATCCTTGTTGATTTAGCCATATTACCTGTGCAAAAGGCTGCAGTATTTAAATTTTTCGCTATTTCATAATGGTAACATTAAGAGACTATGAGCTTGACAGCCATGATTACTATAACAGGCACAAGAATCCTTTTGAGCCATGTGTTGTTAAACTTCAGCACCAAGCCCGCTCCAACCCATCCCCCTGCCATATTAATAGCCAGCAGGGGCAGCCCCAGCTTATAGTCAATCAGCCCATGGTATATGAAGATAATTGTAGTGATAATCGAGATTGGCAGAGTAACGGCTTTTTGATTCACCAAAGCATCCTGAAAGCTCAGCCCGTAAATCAGTATCAGCAGGAAGATTATGAGAGTTGCCCCTCCGCCCCCGATAATCCCTATATAGGCACCTATGAACACTCCGCTTAAGATGCTAAAAAAGTGGTGCCTGGCTTTTATTTTTGATGCTTTCCTTCTGGATTCTATATAACCCTCGAATAATATGAGAAGCGCCACAATTATCATTAGAATGCCTATCACCTTTTTCAGCAGCTCAGCATTGATTTTTGTTATGTACGATGCGCCAATCACAGAGCCTATAACCCCGGCAATGGCAAAAGGCAGAACATACTTAAGCTGTATTTTGTTTTTAAGCGAAAATTTTGTCATATTGCCGAGCCCAATGCCCAGCATGGAAAACCTTGAGGTGGCAACAGCAGTGTACACAGGAATGCCAAGGAATATCATGGTTGGCGGCAGAAAAAGCATCGCTGTGCCTATCATAGTGCCGATTATGGATGACATAAAACTTACCGCCAGCAGCAAAACAAAGCCAAGAGCATCCATGGCCCGGCTTGTTAGCAGAAAGTTTATAAATCTTATCCAAAACATATTTTTTATGGTCGGCAACATCCCAAACTTCACAAAAATAGATATTTTGAGGTGCTTTCTCAGGTTCAAAAAAAACATCGGAAGGCAGGAGCTTGCCAAAGATCTTGAGCTTGGCGAAGGCACAGTAAGGACAATCCTGAAAATCCTCAAGTCAAAGAATCTTCTTGAACAGACAAAAAAAGGGCATTTCCTGAGCAAAAAAGGGGAAGAGGCGCTGAATCAGGTTTATGGCTGCATAAGCATGCCAAAAAGCATAATGCTCCGCGATTTTTATCCGGATTTCAAAAAGATAGGCGTGCAGGCAGTGAACGTTTCTGGGTTGAAGGAGATTTACAGGCTTAGGGATATTGCTGTCAAGAGCGGCGCAGAGGGCGCAGTCATACTCAAGTTTGACGGCAGGCTTTATGCCCCTGACTCTGATTACGAGCAGGACTACACCCAATTGGAGGAATACTTTGATTTCAGGGATAATGACATATTAGTTATTGTCTTTTCAGGCGAAAAAAGGCTTGCTGAAAACGGCGCTCTTGCAATCGCCGCCGAGCTGAAGAGCCCATTGAAAAAGTTTATAAGCGAGTTTTAAATAAGAGGTCGCATGATTATTGTTGGTTGTTCCCATGGAAAACACATCAGTCATAAGATAGCTAAAAAGCTAAAACAAAAGCATTCCTACATGATTACCGGCAGATTCCCGGATGGCGAATTGTATATAAAGTTTAATGCAAGTGTAAAAAACAAAATCGTTGTTCTAGTTCAATCCTTTTATGGAGATGTAAGCGACTGCATTGTTGAAGCCATTCTTGCAGCCGAGACTGCCAGTGGATTAGGGGCAAAAAAAATTACCTTAGCCGCGCCTTATTTTCCCTATTTGAGGCAGGACAGGAGGTTTCACAGCGGGGAAGCCATAAGCCAAAGCATCGTCGCGGGGCTGATTGACAAGTATTTTGATGCAGTTTGCATAATGGACCCGCATCTGCACAGGAAGAACAAACTGGAAAACATTTTCAAAATAAGGGCAAAAAAATTGACTGCAAACAGCTTAATAGCGGATTACATCAAAAAACACATTAAAAATCCCGTAATTATAGGTCCTGACGAGGAGAGCCATAAATGGGCAAGGGATGTTGCAGAGATGCTTGGTGTCGAATCAAGGATATTGAGGAAAAAAAGATATTCATCCTATCATGTTGAAATCAAGCTAAACAAAAAGATTGATTTGAAAGGTAAAAATGTGGTAATTGTGGACGACATTGTAAGCACAGGGCATACTATTTTGGAAACTGCAAAGATACTAAAAAGGTTGGGTGCAAAAAAGATTTATTGCATCTGTGTGGCAAACAATGCACTGGAAAAATTGAGGAAGGTAGGAATAAAGGTTGTTTCTACGAATACTATACCCAATAAAGTAGATAAGATTGATGTGAGCGGGGTGCTAAGTAAAAGTTTATAGTAGAATCTATAAGCTCGTTTGTATCATTTTGAAGTTATCATATCATCTATTTGAGAGTGTTTAGTAAACTAATAAATCTGGAATAGAGTTCGGAAGAAACGTAAAAACCATCGGCTATCATGCTTTCCAGCAGATTCTTAGCGCTGGTTTTATCTATCAACTTTCTTGCGCAAGCGAGATATATTACATAAAAAGTGCCATGAGCCTCAACTCCAAATATTGAAGCATACTTTCTTGCAGAGTCATCGTCAATAATCAGTAAGGATTTGTGATGATGAGCCAAGGATATGGCTTCCTTTTCCCCTTGACCAATATTTTTAGTTTCAAGCTCAGCCATTAAAGCCGCTTTTTGTACTGAAATCCATTTTCCCTTAACCGCCCTATTAAAAGCAATTGCTTCTGGGGTGCCGCTTTTCTGCATGACTTCGTCATAAACACTTGTTGGGATAATCACCTTTTTAAAACACTTCTCAAGAAGGTCAAGCAGCCCTTGCTTTGCCAATATTATGATAGGCGAAGAGTTAGCAACAATCATTTTGATTTTAATGCTGCTTTGAAATCCTTCTCTAGTGACTCAACAGAATAATTCATAGGAATATGGTGCTTGGCTGCTTCCACCATAAAATCTGATATTGGTATTTTTGCCAATTCTGCAGCTTTCCCTAGGCTTACCTTTCTTTCAGCATACTCGTGCAGAGCATATTCTAATCTCTTCTGCCTTACAGCTGATGCGAGAAGTTTTCTAATTATAGTTGATTTGTCAGTTTGCTCCCGCTTTGCGAAGAATTCTATATCTTTCTTAATTTCTACTGGGACTCTTGCTACTACACCTTCTGCCATTTTCTCACCAATAATGTTTACAATAAGTACTTTATGTAAACACTATATATAAATCTTTCGGTTTTTTAGTAGCTGGCAAAAGTAATTGCTCATAAAAATCAGCTACTAAAATTAGAAAGACAAAACATTATTTATAGCAAATCACACTAATATTCGTACCTTTTCGTTGTGATTTGCTTATTAGGAAATAATAAATGTATACGAAAATTAAAGTTATTTCCTATAAATTGTTAATTCAATACCCCTTCCCGAACACCGCCCAGGACTTTGCCTCTTTCCCGCACTGCACGCAATGCCCTTTTGCAGGCTTCTGCTCGAAGGGTATGCAACGGCATGTCGCCCCTTCTGCCTTGTCTTTTATCAGTGTTTCGCATTCACTCTGCCCGCAGAACAATGCCTTTGCCATTTTTTTGCTTTTTACCGCATTTGCAAAATCATTGAAATTATGCGCTTCAATTACGCTTTTTTTCAAATACTCTTTTGCCTTTTTGAGAAGGCTGTTTTGTATTTCATCTAAAACCTGCTCAACTTTCTTTTCCAAATCATTGATTTTTATCGTTTGCTTCTCGCTTGTGTCCCTTCTTACCAATACCAGCTGCTCACTTGCAACATCTTTTGGCCCGATCTCTATCCTTAACGGCACTCCCTTAAGCTCCCATTCGTTGAACTTCCATCCGGGAGTATAGCCGTCCCTGTCATCGAGCTCCACGCTGTAATTCCTTGCCTTAAGCTTTTTTGATATTTCCTTTGCTTTTGCAATTATCGGCTCCTTGTTTTCCTTGAACACTATGGGAACAATGATGATTTGCACAGGAGCAAGCCTTGGAGGGATTACTAATCCTTTGTCATCTCCATGCATCATTACAATAGCGCCTATTGTCCTTGTGCTTAAACCCCATGAGGTTTGCCATGCAAACTTTTCCTTCTCGTCCTTGTCAAGGAACTTTATCCCGAAAACTTTCGCGAAATTTTGCCCGAGCATGTGGGAAGTTCCCATCTGCAGCGCCTTGCCGTCAGGCATGAATGCCTCGACAGTTGTCGTGTAGTCAGCGCCTGCAAACTTTTCCTTGTCTGTTTTTTTGCCTGCGATTACAGGTATTGCCATGTAATTCTCAATCAGGTCCACGTATTCAAACAACTGCTGCATTACCTCTTTTTCTGCTTCCTCTTTTGTTGAATGAGCCGTGTGCCCCTCCTGCCACAGGAATTCGCGAGTCCTTAAAAACGGCTTTGCATGCTTGAACTCCCATCTGACTACAGAATTCCACTGGTTAAGCAGCAATGGCAAGTCTCTCCAGCTTCTTATCCATTTTGCGTAGCTTTCATACATTATGGTTTCTGAAGTTGGGCGTATGGCAAGCTTTTCGTTCAGCTCTGTGTCGCCTGCTCTTGTAACCCATGCAACTTCAGGAGAGAAGCCTTCAACGTGCTCCGCCTCCTTTTTCAGCAGGCTTTCGGGTATGAACATCGGGAAATAGCAGTTTTTATGCCCTGATTTGGTTATTTTGTCATTAAAGGCTTTTTGTATTTTCTCCCATATTGCATAAGAATTCGGCTTGAAGACAATGCAGCCTGACACAAGGCTGTAGTCTATCATATCCGCTTTTAAAACAACCTGATTGTACCACTCATTAAAGTCATCAGACTTCTTGACTGTTAGCCCCATCTGCTCTTCTTTTTGCTCCATTATGGGAAATTCTTTTTATTTTCTTTATAAAGATTTTGATTAGGTTTTAATAATTTTTTAATATAAATTTTTTAAATTGCCCTTAATTCATTATTAATAATGATATTAATGATAGAAATTCCAACAACTAAGGATTCAAACACGGGTTTTGTTTGACAAAACCCTATTCGCAAAGGAAAAATCCGAACTACGTAACGGATTTTTCCTCTGCACTCAGTTTTCATCCATTGACCTGCGAGCGAGTGGGTGACTGAGCGAGCGAGAGCGAGCTCTCGCATGTCACGGAGTTCGCTCGCATTCGACTGTTGGAATTTGACGATTCGGGCTGGCTCTTAAATTACTAACTATAAAGTAGTATCTAAACGAAAGGTTTATAAAGTATTATTTAATCCTATAATAAGAAAGTAAAAATGTTTGAAAAAAAATCAATCGATGACCACTTCGGAGATTTAGATAAACAGTTTAGAGACACAAAGAAAACTATTAAAGCAGGGTTTATTGGTGCTGGAATAGGTTTTGCTGCAGGTGCTGCAGGAGGAATATATTTAGGCGAATCAGTAAATGAATATGTAGAAGTGCTTAAACAAGCGCCTGTTGCAATACGATATGCAGTTGATGGAGTATTTACAATTGTTGTAGGTGGTGTTGGTGCAGGAATAGGAAGGACAATTGCACAACTTCCTGGAATGTACAAAATCTTCAAGAGGTCCTAAATCTTTCGTTTTCTTATATATTTTCTTATATAATTAGAGCCAGCCCGAATTACGATACTATGAATTAAGGGTTTATACTAAATCTGAAACTTAGCTTTTTCTGTTAATCTCATGTAAGCTGACTTCATTAATATGTTTTCTGAAATACTGAAAATATATATGATTTTTCGACTATTTTGAAAATAATTTGTAAATCAGTGCAAACCCAGCCCCAAAAACAAACCCGCCAATATGTGCAAAAAAGGCAATGCCGCTCTGCGCCCCAAACAGCGAGAAAGTGCCGCTCACCAGCTGGAACAAAAACCAGATTCCAAGCATGAATTTTGTCGATACCATTCCATGGTAAAACCTGCCGATTACATGGACTTTTACATTAGGGAATATTATAACATAAGCCCCAAGAACGCCGCTTATTGCCCCGCTGGCGCCTACTGCCGGGACATTTGAGCCTATATTCAAGAGCAAGTGCAACAGCGATGCTGCAATGCCGCTTAAAATGTAGAAAATTACATACTTAAAATGCCCGAACTTGTCCTCGACATTGTCCCCGAATATGTGCAAAAACCACATGTTGCCGAATATGTGCGCTATGCCTCCGTGCAGGAACATGCTTGTGAATAAAGTCAGGATGCTGAATTTTGCAGGCGTAAAGCCGTAATTATTTATAAAGTATTCAAAAGACGTCAATGAAAACACAAACACTGCAACGTTTATTCCTATAAATAGGAAATTGACAAATGGAAACTTGCTTCTTGGATTCTCGTCTTTCAATGGAAAAAACTGGGCTTTTTTGTTCATGTTGCCTATAATTATTTAATTTTGATTTAAAAGTTATGGGGCTGCGAGGATTTGAACCCCGGCCGGACCCACCCCAAGGGCCAATTCTACCTAGCTATACTACAGCCCCAAGAACTAAATTTTATCAATCGCTTTTAAATTTTGCTGCCAATTCTAGGCTGCCAGCCCAATAATATTCAAAACCCCTTCTGTTATCAGATTTACGGCAATTGCAGCGAGCACTATCCCCATCACTCTTGATATGATATTGCTCCAGTGCTCCCCCAATATCTTGTAAAGCCTTGCCGAATTCAGCAGGATAATCCATGTTGCCAGCAAAGCCAAAAATGCCGCAATTACCGTTACAAATGTCCCGTTTTCCTTAACCAGGATTATTGTAGTGGTTATCACTCCAGGGCCTGTAAGCAGAGGCGTGCCTATCGGAATGCTCAAGTCCGTCCCGTGATGCTTTACATACTTTAGCGAGGTGCCGAAAACATACAATATCCCGATTATAAGCAGGATTATGCCGCCTGCAATCTGGAAGCTGTCAAGGTTGATGCCAAAAAACTCGAATATCTTCAATCCAAGAAAAAGGAAAACAAAAAGCAGCACGCCTGCAACAAAAACAGCCCTGTCAACATTCCTTCTTACCTCCTTCAGCGGCATGCCTTTTGTCAGGCTTATGAATATCGGCAGGTTGCCTATAGGATCCATTATCACAAACAAAGCGATAAACGATTCAAGCAGGCCTTCCATTTTGGTATTTTATTCTGATTTTTCCTTTGGAACTGCTTTTTTTATAACGTATTTTTTCTTCGGCAGCAGGATAAATAATGAAATGCCGGCAACAATTATCGTATAGATGATTGAATACCTGACTATGTCTGATGCATCAACAGCCTTGTATGCATAAACCACAAGGCTTACCATTCCGGCAAAGAACAGCACAGGAGCCAGTGCATGGTAGCCCATTCTCTCCGTGTGAAAGTAAACGCCCGAAATAAGGAAGAATGAAACAATGGTTATGAACAGGAAAACAACAACTATGTTCATGTATCTTATGCTCTCAAAATGTATGGCAGAGTATATTGACATATACATTGTGAAAAGGAATGCCGCCAATATAGAAACATAGTAAAACCACTCTGGCTTGCTTACCTCTTTTTTTTTCATGCCGATGTTTTTTAATATAATTAATATTTAAACTTTGCGGAAATTTTGTTTTCAGAAAACCCCAAAAATCTGTGACATGCGAGTGAGCTCGTTCAAAGCGAATTCTCCCACATTCCGCTGATTTTTGATGTTATTGATTCTGCTTTGCCTCATACTCGCTTATAATTTTGCTTGCAATCCTGCTTACCTCATTTGACGATATTGCAAATCCCAAGCCTTCAAATCCGCCAACTTTGAAGTTATTTATGCCTATAATCTCGCCTTTTGCATTGATTAATGGGCCTCCAGAATTGCCTGGATTGATTGGGACATCTGTTTGTATGTATTTCAGATTATTTGAGCCTGTCCTGAACGCGCTTACTATGCCCTCAGTTACCGTAAATGAAAGCCCTGCAGGATTGCCTGCAGCAATTACCTTTTCCCCAACTTTAACATCATCAGAATCGCCAAAATTAAGAGCCATCAAGTTAGCAGCATCAATCTTCAGCACAGCAATGTCGGCATTTGAGTCATAGCCTGCAATGGTGTTTGCATTGTAAGACTTGTCGGAATAAGTTACAGCCCTTATTGTTGATGCCCCGCTTATGACGTGGACATTTGTGACGATGTAGCCTCTTGTGTCGATTATTGCGCCGCTGCCCTGCCCCCTATTGGTCTGCACGCTCACAACAGACTGCAGAACATCATCAACTATTGCGGAGAAATCAGCGCTTTTTATCTGGATATCCTTCAGCTCGCTTTTTAGCTCATCAAGCTTTATGTTGCTTTGCTGCTCTATCTGCTCAATCAACTGCGATAATGTATGTATTTCCTGCTGGTTTTGCTTTTTGAAGCTCTGGAGGCCTGAGTCAACAAAGCCGATTTGTGATGACAGGTTCGCGCCCAATAATCCTATCTGGCCCCTCACATTTTCCAAATTCCTTGCTATCTGCTCATTTAAGTCCAGTATTTTAGCATTATAGTCCTGCCTGACCAAACTCATGTTATAATTGAAATAATAGATTAAGCCTCCTGTTAAAAGCAAAACCGACAAAGCGATTAAAATAATATTTCTTGCGCTTTTGTGCATTTTACTCCTTTACTTTGTATTCAGCATCGATAAATTCCTTGGCTTTTTGTTTTTTATATTTTTTATCGAAACCGTGCAATTTTAGCATGGCAAATAAGAACATCAGCAGGGAAAACAGCAGGATTAACAAGACTATCCCCAAGGACAATGCAATCAGGCCGCCCACAATAATAAGGTACCACTTTGATATAAATGTCAGCAAGCTCCATCCCTGCTGCTTTGAGTAAAGATAGATAAAATATACCACTATCAGGCTGAAAATTGTCCCAATGCCGAATCCCCACCTTTTTTGCACAATCATTTGCCCTCGACAAAATTCCGCATTATGAAGGAAGCCATCTGCCTGTTGTCTGCAGCTTCATAGGCTTTTGCAGCCAGCCTGTAGTTCTTCAGCTGTATGCACTTTACGGCAGCGTCATTAAGCTTTTGCCTGTCCCTTGTCGGTATAAAGCATAAAGTTGCAAACTCCACCTTGTTTTCCGACAGGAACAAATCGCCGAGCTTTGCCAGCTTTTCTGTGTCATTGGCTTTTGCCATGATTTCTATAGCTTCTGTGAATCTGCCCCGCCTATACAGCTTTTCTCCGACATCGCTTAATATTTTCTTCCTTGCGCTTTCATCGAGCATCGATAGGTTTACAGAGGCTATGCCCTCTTTCAGGATTTTCTCAACGATTGGATGGTCCATAGACTATCTACTATGAACTGGTTTATTTAAAGGTTTTTGAAAAAATCAGATTAAATACTGCCATCTTTAGTATTGTATTTTTAAAGTAGTGAAGGCAGAAATATTTATAAAGAGGGGATTATAAACCAACATTCTGGGCAAAGAAAATGGACAAGAATCTTGAGCTTAGGTTGGTTGAGGCAGGGTATGGAAGAATTCCATCACCAATTACTACCAGTCAGCAGGCTGGGGAATCCATTAGAGACATGGCG
>JAGVXR010000036.1 GCA_018303645.1 Candidatus Woesearchaeota archaeon | reverse complement strand
ACTACAGGCGGCAGTTGGTAAAGATCTCCAATAAATACCATCTGGATTCCTCCAAACGATTTGCTTTTATTTTTCCCATTTAATCTCAGGAATTTATCAACACAGTCAAGCAAATCTGCCCTAACCATAGAAATTTCAACAATAATGATTGTATCAATTACTTTGTAGAGTTCGCTGTTTAAGCCATAAACCCTTTTTACTTTATCAACAGTGATTCCAGGTTTAAATCCAAAAAAGGAATGGATAGTCTGTCCTTTCACATTCACTGCAGCTACACCTATGGGGGCCAATACCACGACATCTTTTTTAGTATGATTAACAAAATAGTCAAGAAGAGTTGATTTGCCAGTTCCAGCCCTCCCTGTTATTAAAATATTCTTTTGAGTATTTTCCAATAAATTTAGGGTTTTTTCAAATTGATCATTAATTTCAATATTTTGAGAATGAATTACCATTCTATTAGTCAAAGAAATACTTATATAAAAATCTACCTTTTTTGTAATAGCATTTTTTATTTAACAAAAATGCTAATAACTGTGAATGTCTTGACATTTTTTGTTTAAACAAAAAAGTTAAAATTATTTGAGTAAATAGCTCAAATAAATAGTGTTGTTCAATCCTAAATATAGGACAATCAGACAGAAAAGTTATCTCTTTTGCAGATACTATTATCTGTTTTAAAGATAGTTGATGACAAAACCCCAAAATGTATAAATATGCTTTAAACGATATTATCATAAAAAGTATAACAATATGATATAAAAAATTCAACGCCCTTTGTTATCAATAGTCATTATAATCCGAATGGATATGTAGGTTGTATTTAAATACTAACAAAATTACCTATATATAAGTAAGATTTAAATACTAGTTCATTTACCTACATATTATGGAGATTAGAAACATTAAAAATCTGAGGATAATCAGAATCTTGCTAAGCAAGCCTGACGGCAGCCTTACCAAATACAGGATAGCAAAGCAGGCTGAAAGCTCAACACCATGGGTAATTGAGTTTTTAAGGAAGCTTGAAAGGCAAAGATTAGTCAAGCAAACAAAAATTCTGGATTTTGACAAGCTTATAGATTATTACATAGAAATAATGCCTAAAATGAAGTATTTTGAATTTTTTGTGCAGGAGCCTCTAAAACTATTGAAGAAATCAAAATTGGATTATGCCCTTACAACTTATGGAGCGGAAAATTTCACAAGCAGGCATTTATTCCTATCCAGATATGATGTTTACATAAAAGAAGAAGATCTCGATAAATGGAAATCTTTAATAATAAAGAGGGGGCTTCTTGGAAAAGGTAATTTAAGGCTTATACTGACAAAAGACCATGCAATATTTAAAGAAGCACAAGAAATTAAAGGAATCGGAATAGTCTCCATGCCGCAGCTGCTTATTGACTTAAAAAAAGAAGGCGGAGTCTGCGTGGAAGCATACAATATACTGGTGAAGAGGAATGTATAAGGACATAGAAACAGAAACTTCATACAAGTATCTCAAAATTGTAATCTCAAGCTTAAAAGAGCCAATATGCATCTTGGGAGGCTGGGCTGTGTTCTTTGCAGTGAATAAAAATTATCAAAAACAGGCATTAAGAGTCTACATTGGCTCAAGGGATATCGATATTGGATTTAACAGCGTATCTTCATTTAAGCATGCAGCTTCTATCTTGGAAAATAGGCTTAAATTCAAGTTTGTTTCTTTTCGTTACTACAAAAACGTTCATGCCGAAACAGGAAAAGACTTGTCTGATGAAGAAGTCAAATCAATGCCGCAGCACATGTATTTTCAAATGTATGTTGATCCAATAATGTCTTATGCAAACAGCGGACTAAAATCAGTTCTTGGCTTCACGCCAATTGACGAGCCGCTTCTTAAATATGCCTTTGAAGACAAAAAATATGGAAAATATGTAAAAGAGTTTGGCAGGAAATTATTGCTGCCTGCTCCTGAAATTCTTTTAGCTACCAAAATATGTTCTGCAATGCTTCGGGACAAAGAGCATAAAAGATACAAGGATATTTGCGATATAACAGCTTTATGCCTTTTCGCCGGGGTGCCTATTGATGACATAATAAAAACAGGCAAAAGTTTTGCATCAAAAAACAAGCTGAAAAAATTCAGCAGCATGGATTTTGCAGAAGACATCAAAAATTGCAGCAATACGCTTGGCTTGGAATTTGGTGTTGTAAAGTCAGTTATTAACAAGATAAAGGAAAAATAAGTAAAAATGATTGAAGAAACTTATCAAATAACATGGACAATACTTAAAGCGGCTGAAAATATAAATGCCGGCAAATACAAATTAGCAGAATTTCTGAAAGGCTCAAAGTCAAAAGATGTTGCATACTTAAGCAATGAGCAGGGATACGGCGGATTGTTGTGGTTCAATATAAATGAAATAATCACTTTCATTGAGCAGCTTGAAGAGATGGATTTAATAAAAAGGACATCAATTGATGGCTATTATTCTGTTCTTGGGCTGACAGAAGCGGGCAGGAAAGTTTTGGATGAAAAAATAAGGATAGAATTGCAAATCATAAAGAAAGAAAAGCCCCTGATTGTTGGAGACACTGAAAATATTACATTGGAGTTGTTTAAAAAAGGCAAAAGCGTGCCGGAAATTGCATATGGGAGAAATCTTGCCTTTTCAACAATATTTGAGCATATGCGAAGGCTTGTAGCTAACGGCTATGTTTCAAGCTCGGAATTTGTTGAGGATGACAAAATAAACAAAATATTGGAAGCCGTAGGCAAACTAAAAAAGCATTTTATGCTGAGAGAGATAAAAGAGATTTTGCCAGATGATATAACTTATGATGAAATAAAATGCGTTCTTGCTGATAAATTACTGAAACACAAAAAAATTATCAATGAATAAAATGGGACTATTATCAATCTTCCAAAACGTGACCAATTCTGTAAGCAAGAGGGAAGAATTCAATGAAAAAATTAACATTTTTTCAAGCATGCAAAATATTTCATATTTTTCATACAACAAAGAAATAGAAAAGAATCTAAAGTTTATGACAAAGGCAGGACATGGGAGTGGTGCAAAGGAATGGTCTTGTTGTGGTAAGCTACCAAAAAATAAGCAAAATAGATTTGCATGACAAAAATCCTAGGATTAGAAGTAGAAATTCATTTACAATTGAGGTGGAAGAATATATTGGAGCCTTGTTAGAAAGAGTTGAGAGAAATCTTTCGGCTTATGGTATAAATTTCCAAGGAGGTATAAAGGGTGGCTCATTTGAGGGTAGAGGCATCGGGGGAAGATATTATGTTGATGGAAGAGAAATAACAATACATATTGATAAAAAACCTCCTCTTGTTACAATTGGTTTTATAAAAGAAAGCATTAAGGCAAGCGTCTTTAAGGTTTGAACGTATTTTACCACTCTTGGCTTCCCTATTCCAGTTGCAAAGCAGTTATTTCCGAATTTTTCAATTATCGCTTTGTTCTCATCAGATATCTTGGAAGACTTCATTCTTTCCAGAGTTGACACTAGCTGCTTGTCGTAGTTGTGTATATCTATTGTTTTTTCCATTTTGGCCTCCAATAGAATAAGGGTATTCATGGTATATATATTATATGTAGACTATATGTACACGTCGAGGGCATTTTGACTAAGAACAGGTGCCCCTGCGGGGAATTTCATGGAACATTTTCCATATTGAACCCCGACCTTAAGGTTACTGCTTGAAAATCCGCAAC
This sequence comes from Candidatus Woesearchaeota archaeon, assembly GCA_018303645.1. Lineage (GTDB taxonomy): Archaea > Nanobdellota > Nanobdellia > Woesearchaeales > GW2011-AR4. Next base: position 5,806 of record JAGVXR010000036.1, on the reverse strand, counting down.
CTCACGTTCTTGTCCGTTATACTACAGGGGCAATAAATTAAAGATAAAGAAAACAATTTATAAAGTTTTGTTAAAGAATTGGTTGATTATTCAATAGGAATGGGCATTAGAAAAATAATTCCAAAATCACGTCGCTTCCCACTATCTTGCATCGTGATGTGGGAACCCAGCTCAGGACATATTGCCTTACTGTCCTAAATAAATAGGCACGGAGGGGGAGCGCAAAGATAATTTACTTCCACGACAGAATGCCGACGTGCACTATATAATGTTGCGAAGCAACGGATTGAAATTTTAAATAATTTTTGTTAATTTTATTTTCATTCTTCCCAGTCCCTCAAGCTTATCTGCCCTTTCCTCTTGTTTTCAGGCACTTCAGCCTGCTCCTGCCCAAGCTGCTTCTTCACGCTCAAGGCAATTTTCTCGCCGAGAATTTGCGTCAGGGTTGCCAAATCCGCATTTTTCAATTCCTTGATGTCCCTGAGCCTGTTTCTGAATAGGATTCTTGCCCTTGCCCTTCCGATGTTTTCCAGCCTTACAAGGGGCAGCAGCTCTTCCTTGACACCGTACTTGAGCCTCAGCCTTAACTTTACAATTTCCTTTATCAAAGACTGGTAATGCATTATCTTGATTATCTCCTCTGTGGCATAAAGCAGCCAGTCTGCAAGCTCAAGCTTCACTCTCAATTCTCCGGGCCTTATGTTGTACTCCTCGAGCAAAAATTCCTCGTCATTTTCATTTACCCATTGGCTAAGCATAAGCGCGGTTTTCACTGAATTCAGAAAGTCCTCGTATTCAGGCTCGTACATGGAAGGCTCGTTCTCGAGCAGGAAGCCGCTGTGCTCCAGCATCGCCTCCTGTATCTTGTCATACTCCCTTATGCCGACCTTGAGCAGGGGCCTTATCTCCAGAGTATGCGATATCATCTGAAGGAATGAAAATGCGTCAAGCTTTTTGTCAGATGCGTTTCTAAGGCACGTGATTATAAAGTAGGCGGTCAAAGGATCTATATAAAGCTCCGCAGCTCTTTTGCCTATCAATGTTGCCTTGAATTTCTCGTCGTCAACCTCGTTGGCGCTGGAAAAGTCCTCTCCGGAGCGTATTATGAACTCCCATTCGCCAAGCATGTCAATGACTTTTGTAAGCGTTGAATGCAGCCTTCTCAGGTCCTTGAACTGGTATGCATAAAAAGTCTTGTCAAAAAAATCAAAGAGCTGCTTTTTTGTTGCAGTAAAATTGGAAGATATCAATGACAGGACATAAGTTCTCAAAACAGGCTCGACTGCAAGCTTTGAATAGATGTCTTCAGGCGTTCCATTGACATACCTTTCTTCTATTTTTTCCTTTTCAGATTTTGTCGATGCAATCGCAAGTGACTGCCCTTCCTTATCATAATTTGGGCGCCCTGCCCTTCCGGACATCTGCATGTAATCAAGGACTGGAATCCAGCTCAAGCCGTGCAGGGTATATCTTTTCAAATCCTTTATGATTGCCCTGTAAGCCGGCAAATCAACGCCGTAAGCAAGGGTTGGGGTGCAGCAGATTATCTTTATTGCGCCGCTCCTGAAATTTTCCTCAATAAGGCTTCTCTGCTTTTCAACCAGCCCTGCATGATGGAACGCAATCCCATTTTTCATGCAGAAAGCAAGCCTTTCGCACTGCTTTGTAGGCCTCGGCAGCGCATTTAATGCCCCCTCAGCCAATGCATTCAGTGATTCATTCCCTTCCTTTATTTTCTTGGATATTTCCTCGGCAGTCTTTTCAGCGGATTTTTTTGTGCCGGCAAATATCAAAGCCTGCTTTCCCATCTTTAGGGTGTCAAGTGCAATGTTAAGAACGGCATTGTCTGACTTCTCCTCTATTTTCAGGGATTTCATAAGAAAGGAAAAAGAAAAGGTGGTTTATAAAGATTGTCAAGATGAATCTGAATGAATGCCGGTTAATCAGACAACATTCACATTTATCACCTGCTCAACCTCGTCAATCCCGTCGCTTACAGTGACTTTCACGGCCTTTGCCCCCCTGCTTGTAAATGTCCTTTGGTGGCTGGCGGTTGCCTTGTACTTCTGGAAAATACCGAAGTCCCAGGTGTAGGTTAGGTCATCGCCGTCTTCATCAGCTGATTTTACAGACATAATCACAGGCTTATTGATATTTGCATTAATGCTCTTTGTCGCATCAATTATTTTTGGCATTCTGTTTTTATCAGTCACTTCAACTTTAGCAATCTGCCTTGTTTCTGTTTTGCCGTCGCTTGCAGCAAAAACCAAGTCAAAATCCGTTATCTCTTTTTTATTCGCCACATCAAAGCCAGGCGTCCATAAAAACACGTTTCCTTTCAGGGAAGAGCCTTCAGGCGGATTGTCTATTGAGTAGGTTATTCCATCCCCGTCAGGATCCTGGGCGTTCAGCAGTAATGCAATATTGTCATTTTCTCCTGCCTTCGCATTTTCTATTTTTCCGAACATTGGGGCTCTGTTGGTTTCGTTTATGATTATCTGCGCAAACTTTGAAACTTCCAGCAGGCCGTCGCTTGCAGTAACCTTTACATAATAGGTTCCGGCGTCGTCAAAGCCTGAATTGAAAGTGTCAGTATCAATAAACCCAGAATAGCCCAATTTTACTTTGTCCCCGTCGGGGTCGTAAGCTTTTGGCGCAATCCTCAGTGTTTCTCCCTCATTTATGGTTATAGGCTCCATGTCCTCCAGCACAGGAGCCCTGTTTACGTCCTTGACTGTTATGATAACATTCTGGACTATTTTCCTGTCTTTTGAGGATGCGGAAAACCGGATGTAAAAGCTCCTGTCAAGCGCCCTGAACTTGTCCAGGAATTTGTTGACAAAGCCCTCTTTCCTTACAGTATCATAGCCCGGTTTCCAAATAAAGGAGTTTTCCTCCAAGACTGAACCTTCTGGCAGATTGCTTGCAGAATAAGTTATTTCATCTCCATCCTGGTCATTGGCATTTAATGTTATTTTGACATCTCGATCCTCATTAACAAACTCATTTTCCATGCTGTCGAAAACAGGAGCCCTGTCAATGTCATTTACAGCAACATTTACAGTCTTGTCTTTGCTGAATCCCTTTCCCTCTGCATGAACGATTATTTCGTAAGAGCCTGCATCATTATAGCCCGTTTTCCACTCGTTTTTGCTGCCAAGAGGCTCTGAGATTGAATATGCCAATCCATATTTCTCAAAATCAGGAATTTTTAATTTTACATCCTCATTTTCATCAGCCTGAACATCTTCTATTCCGTCGAGCAGCCCCTCAACATCTACATTTTCAACATTGATTTCCCACTCCCTGCTTGCGCTTGCCGTGCCGTCATAAACAACAGCGCTCAACTTATGGACTCCTGCATCGCTGTAGGTTGCGTAGTAAGCGAACTCCTGCCCCTCTTCTGCCTCTTTGCCGTCTAAAATCCATTTATAGATTAATTCGTCCTTGTTCAAGTCAGTTGCCAGAACCCTGAAATCCATTGACTCTGCTTCCTTCATCTCCAATCCGCTCTCTTTTGGAAGATATGACTCTATTTTCGGGCTCTCCTCCTTCTTTTCAACAACAATCAGCACGTCTTCTGAAGCGCTTGTCACTCCGTCAGAAACCGTTATTGTGGACTTGTATTCGCCAGAATCTCCATAGCTTGTCTGCCATTCCCCGTTTTCATCCAGCGGAGGGGAATACGATATGACAAGGTTGTCTGCATCCGGATCATCCACTTTCGGCTCTATGACTACCTTCTCTGTTTCCCTGACTGCAAAGGTTGCAATAGAAAAAACAGAATAGGGAAAAATTAAGAATATGATTAGCAATAACGCAGCCCTTTTATTCATTGATTCCCCCTCTAATAAAAAGAAAAAAATAATAAATTATTTTTTCTGTACTATGTCGGTTATTACAGGCGGCCTGTTTACGTTCTCAACGGTAACTTTGAATGTTTGCTCCGTAGTGTCCTGCCCGTCGCTTGCGCTTATAGTAACTTCGTAAGAGCCCGAGCTGTCATAATCAGTCTGCCATGTGAACACATTGTCTTCCTGCGCAAACCTTTTATCGCTTATTAAATAGGTTATGGTATCCTTGTCGTCGTCTGTTGCAAGCGCAGTTATCACAATCTTGTCCGTCTCCCTGGCTTTTATGTCAGTTATCTGCTCCAATGCTGGCTTCCTGTTTACATTTCTGACATCAACAGACCATATTTTGCTTGCGCTTGACAAGCCGTCTGATACTTCAATCTTGATAGTGTGGGTGCCTGCATCCTCATAGGATGACTGGTAAGTGTATTTGTCCTCATTTCCAACATCATTGCCGTCAACCTTCCATGCATATGACAATATATCCTTGTTTAAGTCGCTTGCCGCAACGCTGAAATCAATTGCTTGAGTCTCATCAATTGCCAATCCGCTTTCAATCGGCTTAGCGCTGTCTATTGCCGGAGTTTCCTCCTTTTTGTTTACGATTATCAAAACGTCCCTTGATGTTGTTGACTCGCCGTCTGATGCTGTTACAGTCACTGTATATTCGCCCGAATCCCCGTATGCAGTCTGCCATTCCCCGTTTTCATTCAGAGGCGATGTGAAGGTGAAAACCAAAGAAGTGTCCTTGTCTGGGTCTTCTGCTTCTGGTGCAAGGCTTACAACATCTGTTTCCTGAACTACCACAACAACTGGCTTTTCCCTTGGCCCCTCTTCCATAACCTCCCCAGGCTTTTCCTCTATTAATTCTTCCTTTTCCTCAGGCGCTTCTTGGGGCTCTTCCTTGACTATTTCTCCTGTTGCTTCTGGCTTTTCCTCCATGGCTTCCCCAGGCTTTTCTATGAAAACGTCCTGCTCGGGAAAATTTGAGTCTATGTGGTTTGCAAACTTGATAGGAACCTGGTACTTTGTGGCGTCAGTTGCCGGCTCAGGCATGAGGAAGAACACCTGCACGTGGCTGTTCAAGCCAAAATCTCCCGGACTTGCTCCGTATGTCTTGCCGTCGCTGTGGTATGCAACTGCAATCATAGATGCCGTTTCCTTTGTGCTTGCCTCAAGAGGCTTCAGCTTCAATGAGAAAGATGATGTTCCCTTCTCGTCTGCAGTAAATGAGTTTCCAGAGCCGTCTTCAGCGCCGCAGGGCTTGTCAGCTGCGCTGAAATTCGGAGGGAATGTGAACCTTGAGCACCATGCTGTATAAACTCCATTTGGGACAAGATTCTTGAATGACAATTCCAATTGCGCATTTTCATTGTCAACGCTGTAAATCCCTATGCCGCTTGCAGCCAGCCATTGCTGCAATGTAAATCCAAGTGATTTTCCTTCGTCAAATGGTCCAAGAGGATTTTCTCCGAGCTTGAAAGGGTCATGGGGCGTTGCAGCCGCAGTTGCATAAACTGTCTTTGCAAGGTTTAAAGGATCTTTCGCATTGTCGCCTTCAACCCTTATAACCTGCCCGGCTTCCTTTGCCGGCTCCTTTTCAGGCGCCTCCGGGGCAGTTGTTCCATAAAGAGTCTGATAAACCTCGCAGCTGCTCAGCAGAAAAACAGAAATTACAAGCAAAACAACCAAAGACCTCATTTTGAAATTCATCATGCACCCTCCCATTATTTTAATAAAACAAAAGTGTTGCTATTTTAAAATAATAACTTATATTTAAACTTTGTGGTAGTTAAAAGAAATTTTGAATTTTTTTATGAATTAATATATGAGTATTGACAAAAAATAAGGGGATGGGCCTGGACAGATTTGAACTGTCGACCACTCGATGTCTGAGCTGGTTATCAGTTCTGCCGCCTCTTTTGGAGACTCGAGCATTCTAACCAGACTGA